>JBKDZK010000739.1:0-2305 GCA_047971205.1 Draconibacterium sp. | reverse complement strand
GTTCACAAGTCCTGTTTCTATAGTATCAGCTCAACTGGTACATTTTCAGAATTTAACAATGGCCGATGGCCTTTCCGGATCAATAGTATATTGCATCGAACAAGACAAGCATGGCTTTATATGGATAGGCACAGGAAATGGGCTAAATCTTTACGATGGTATCCGGTTCTAAACATACTTTTCAAATCGTGATATTGAATCATCCATAGCAGGAAACGATATGTCAGATATGATTTTTGAAGGCGATTCAGTTTGGATTGGTACAAGGTCCGGTCTGTGCAAAATGGATGTTCAAACCAAAAAATGTAAAAAAGTAGAAATAGGTGAAAACAATGATGTACGGACACTTTTTTTAGACAGGGGCGATCAGGTTTTGTGGGTGGGGACAAATACCGGTTTAATCAGGTATGACCTTAAAGCACGGAGATATACAGAGTTTAATACAAAAAACAGTAACATTAGCCACGATATAGTAAGGGCTGTTTATAAAGACAGTGATAAAAACCTGTGGATAGGGACATTTGATAAGTTGAACAAACTGGCTCCCGGTAGTACATTTTTCGAAACTATTGATTTAAGACATAACTTTCGTCCTGCCATTAAAAATGATTTAATCCTTTCAATTGCCCCATACTCAGAGAAACAGGATTCGTTAATATGGGTGGGGACTCAATCAGGGCTTGTGCTGTTTAACCGCTTTACCAGGAAAATCTCTCTTTTTAACGAAGACAATTCAGGACTTACCAATTCTGTAATCAAAACGATACATCTGGTTGATGATAAAAAGTTGTGGTTAGGTACCGACTTTGGGCTTGCAGAAATGGATACTGCTTTTAATGTGAATATTCACCTGCACGACCCGTTTAAAGAAAATTCGCTTATAAACAGTGAAGTTTGGGAGATTTTTGAGGATAATTCAGGGGCAACATGGTTCGGTACAAACAACGGGATAAGCATTTTATCGGAGCTTGATAGCAGGTTCAGTATTTTCCCAATGTCTTTTGAACGTAGCAAAAATATAGTTGGGTATGAAGTGAGAGGGATAATTGAAGATTCGAAAGAGAATTTATGGATGGCCACCCAGTTTGGAGTGGTTCGTTTTGATCCAGAGAAACATCAATTTAATACTTTCAATTCGAAGCAACAGGATGAACGCAAACTTGTCTTTAACGAAACAAAAGGGCTAATGCAGGACCAAAAAGGCCGGATTTGGATAGCAACTAATGGAGGCATAGTAATTTGGTCTCCAATGGGAAAAAAATTAAAAAACTATACTGCCAACTTTGATTCCAGGAAAGGTTTAAGGACAAACTATATTGTTAGTTTTATTGAGGCTGATGACAGCACAATATTGATTAATACGAATGACGGGCTTCATAAAGCAACAGAAAAAAACGATGAAATAACGTTTGAGTTTATTGGGGAAAGGCTGGCGATATTTGGAGAAAGGGACAACTTGTGGTCTTTCAGGGGGACAGAATTATTAAAAACAAATCCCGTAACATTTGAACAAAATACAGAAGTCATTTTTAAAATACCCGGGGAGGATATTGTTATACAGTCTTTGTGTTTAGAGGGAGAAAATACGGTTTGGTTGGGGCTGAATAAGGGGCTGGTTCAATATGACGTGAAATCGAAACAATACAACTATTACAACCTGAAATCGAAAAAACACCCGTTTATTAACCTTATTGCCGACAATAAAGGGAATATCTGGGGCTCCTCCTTTTCTGCTATTCTGAAGTTTTCAACAGAAACCAAACAATTTGAGATTTACCCCGGCGGGCATGAAATCCCGATCAGTTTATTTTCACAAAACTGTTGCTGCAAATGCAAAAACGGCGACCTTGTTTTTGGGGGGCACGATGGTTTTATCCGGCTTTCCCCCGATAAAATGACCAAGTCAGGATTTGTTGCCCCGGTAAAATTCACAAGGCTTTTTGTTTCAAACAGGGAAATTACACCGGAAACCAAAATTGGTGGCAGGAACATTCTTGATCAGGAAATTTCTTTTACCAAAGAACTTACGCTTGATTATGCCGGCAGTTCGTTTTCTGTAGAATTTTCCTCACTCCATTTTGGCAACAGAAATAGTATCCGGTATGCTTATAAACTGGAGGGGGAAGATTCGGAATGGCTTTATATTAATGGAGAAAACGGCAGGGCTTCTTATTCAAAACTCCGTCCCGGAAAATATTTGTTGCGTGTAAGGGGAACCAATAACGATGGGGTCTGGAATTCCAATGAAACAGTCCTGAATATCAGGATAAAGCACCCGCTATGGGCCAGTCCGGCATTTATTGCT
>JBKDZK010000738.1:0-1660 GCA_047971205.1 Draconibacterium sp. | reverse complement strand
GATTTTCTGCTCATAATAATTTTGGTTAAAAATTTATGGGCAGAAAAATCAGTATATACCTCCAACTATTCCTATTTTAGGTGGAAAATAAGCTCCCGCAAAGCGGGTTTAGTTCAACATTAAATCCAGGAGATAAAATTTGTTTTAAGCGGGGAGCAGAATTTGAAGGGACCTTATTTATTCGTAATTCCGGTAACGAAAAAAACTATATTGTTGTAACTGATTACGGAGATAATCAGCTGCCTGCTCCCTCGTTTACTAATCCGGAGTTTAATGCCGGTAAAAACAATTTTGGAAATTGTATCAGAGTGAAGGGCAGTTTTGTGGTGGTAGAGAATTTGTATTGCCACAAAACCGCAGCTCAACTACCCTCAACCGTTGGAAGTTTTAATACAATGTGGGACTTGGGTGCAATTTATATCGATAAAACAGCACTGCACTGAATTGTTCAGAATAATGAACTTTACGATTGTGGTGTTGGCATAAAAAGTTACGGACCGCATGCCCTAATTTCCGGAAATTACATTCACGACTGCAACCGAGTGCTGAAGGAATGGGGTTGGGGGCCTATTGGTATTTGGTTAGGAGCTGATTACCAGGAGGTTTGTTACAACCGTATTTATAACTACAGTGCTGTTGATTCGCGCATAACCTGGGGACCCGATAGTTATGGAGGCGGTGCTGATGGTGGGGCGATGGAAATTGACGATGCAAGAAATCCAAAATCAAATATTTCAATTCATCATAATTACACCCGCGATTGCCAGGGATTTTTGGAGGTTACCTGGACTGATGTACTGCAGAATCCACCGTATAAGAACTTTGAAATTCATCACAATGTAAGCGACGACTACCAGCAGTTTGTAGCACTTTGGTGTGGTTCTGCTTGCAAAATTGAAAACAACACCATTATTCGTCGTAAAAAGAACGTAAACGATTGGGGCGTTTTTAATATCACCGAAAACAATGCACAAAACTACATTCGTAATAATATCGTAGTGGTTGAAAAGGATATTGTGATTTTCAATGTCGGTAAAAACGGAACTGCTACTCCAAAAAATATTATAGCCAACAACCTTTATTACGCTGCTTCGGGAGCATTAAATATCGGGAAAGAAGGCCCCGGAGAAAATGCCGTTTTTAATAATCCGAAGCTTCTGAACTATGACGTTGGACTGCAGGCTATCGATTTTTCAATTAACAGCAAAAGTGCTGCAAGAAATAGTGGTTTGAAACTTGGTTATACTGAGGATTTTGTAAAAACAAAGATCCCTCAAGAGGACCGCGCAGATATTGGTGCTTTTGAATTTGTGAAAGAATAAAATGAAATATAAATATGAAACGAGGAACTAAAATACAGTTGAAGTGGAATTCGAATAATTGGGTATTTGTTGCACTTCTTTTGGTGCTGGCTTCCGCCGGTTGTCAGCAAAAAAACAGCCTAGAAAAGAAAGCTCAGAAGCCTAATGTGGTTTTGATTGTAGCCGATGATCTCGGTTACGGCGATATAAGTTGTTACGGTGCAACTAAAATCAGTACACCCGCAATTGACCAGCTCGCAAGCGAGGGTATGCGCTTTACCGATGCTTATGTTTCTTCATCGCTTTGTACTCCTTCAAGATATAGTATTCTTACGGGTCGCTACCCGTGGAGAACACGC
>JBKDZK010000737.1:0-4219 GCA_047971205.1 Draconibacterium sp. | reverse complement strand
ACAATGGTGCCGTCAAAATCTACGGCAATTATCAATGATTTATTCACGCTAACAGCTTTTTACTTGTTTACTCTTTTGTCCAAATTAAAAAAGAAGAATTGGATTTTATAAACGCTTCTTTTTCTTCGGGGAGTATAATTAGATACCGGATTTTTCGATCAACGTATTTTTCCGCTTTTTGTATTAACTCTGAAACATAGGTTTGGTTGATTTCTTTTCCTATCAATAAAAGGTCTACTACGCTCGAATCGCGTCCTACTGCCAGATCGCCAATGAGGTAGGTTTCTTTCAGGTCGCCTATTTTTGAGGTAACATGCTTAATGATCTGGTCGATGCCAATCGTCTTTCTTAAAATGTTATGAATGTCAGCAAACAGTGGATGACGCGTATTGGCCTGGAATAATTTTTTGTTCCCCAAAAGTTCCGAGGTTAGTAATCCTGCTGATTCCAGGCGGTTTAGTTCAATTCGAATGGCATTGGTCGACTCACCAAACTCTGATTCCAGGTTGCGCAGGTAACTTTTGGTATCCTTGTTCAGGAAAAATTTTAACAAAAGCTTTATGCGTGTTTTACTGGTAATAATGGTTTGAAGCATGTTGTTGTAATGAGGCAAGAAATTGGTATTTCTGTGCTTGGTTGGAGTGACGTTGCTTTTTACAGCTTCGCCTCCTCAGTTACATGAAATGCATGAGTAGACGTTAATTTTTTGAGTAGTAAAAATACTCATTCTTGTTTTCGACCGACAATAATACGTAATAAAACGGGCAATAGTATTTTTTTTTTGAAGAAAAACCTTAAAATCGGAAATTGTGAATCAGATTTTAAGGTTTTTGCTGATGGGGATATAGACAAGAATTAATCAGCGCGAAAATGGAAAAGGGTCTGCGCTGCTTCCTTTTATGTGTCTGTGGCTTTTGCCTTTGCCGTTTGTTTGGAAGTATAACCCAACTTTTAATTCAGTATAAATTCCTCTCAGGTCGGCACGTGTGCCGTCGGAGTAATAGTTGTATACACCGTCCAGAAAATCGTAGTTGGTATAGTTGCAACTGACTGTTGTGTTGATAAAGAAGTTGGGGGAGAGGTAGCTTTTTACTCCTGCTGAAAGAAAAAACAGCATGGAGGAAGTTGAAAGGTTGGTAAAGTCGCCTCTACCTTTTCCAAAGATGGAGCCCAGTTCCGGATCCTGGTATTTTACTTCAACACCGTACTGGATGTATCCAATGCCTGCACGAAGAAAAGGTTCGGGAATAAAGAGCGCACTGGTGTTTTCAAACGACCGAAAGTAATAGCCAACGAAAAATTTTTGCCCCATTAGCCGGTTGTCGTATTCTACCGGATCGTCGATCGGGTCTTCCATTCTATTATGAAATCCTTCGGCCGTAAAATCAGGGTTGTCGTTTTCTCCCCGTAGATTGGAGAGGTAAATATCGGTTCCGATTTCCCAATGGTTGGGTAATAGTTTTGAAATTTCCAGGTCGATGGCAAGTCCCGGTTTATGATCAAATTCGGTGAGGTGCTCTTTGAAATCGGGGGTGATCTCCGTAATCATTTGGGAAACCCCTATTTTGGTTCCGATTATAATACCCGAAGTTGGATCTTGTGCGAATGCAGTTGAGTATATAAGTAAAAGAAAAGTGAGAATGTTTATTTTTTTCACGTGGGTCGGATTTTACATTTTAATATTTAACAAAACAAACTATTTATTTGTGTTATTGTCTTGTTTTAGTGGATTGACAGTTGGGTGGTAAGATAAATTTATCGTTTGATGTTTTTACTCTCGCCAGAATAGGATCTTCTTAGTCTTCAGGGATTGCACTCAGGTATTCTGACGGAACTTCCACAGTAAAGCTTTGTTCGATTTGCTCGATTTGAAGTAAAAACCTGTTTTTTCCCCTGATGTCGGCCAGTTCGCCTCGCAGACCCACCAGCGGCCCCTGGATGATTTCCACCTTTTTTCCGGGACTAAAAGTTTCGCGGTTAATTTCTACTTCAAATTCGTTTTGCTCCAGCATCTTTTTCAAAGCCGTAATTTGTTCTTCCCTGATTTCTGCTGCTGAACCTTCGAAGGTAATGTAGCAAACAACATTGTTGGTTCGCAGTACGCGGTCGTAGTCGTGCCGGGTGATGTTAACAAAACAATAGCCTGACATGAGCGGGAGTTCCACCCATTTTTTTCGGTCTTTCCACTGCCTGAGCTTGCGCTGCAGCGGCAGAAAACTCTCGATGCCCTGTCGGAGAAGGTCGTCGTGCGTTTTTTTCTCGGCACGCGAACGGGTGTAAATGGCATACCATCTTTTTATTGCGGGATCCTTCTGTATCATATTTTTTTCCCTTCGTAAGAGCGTGCAAGTAAGTTAAATCTGATTGTTTTTTCAAATCAGAATACGGAAAAGCTTTGATGGCAGGTAGTAAAAAGAATGATGCTTGAAGGATTAAAAATAGCCAGGCGTAAAGGGAGTAACGAAAAATGCCCTGCAAAAGCAAGGCATTTTTGGTATCGTAATTAAACGTCGAGATCTTTTTTGGCAAGGTAAAAGTCAACCATTTCGTAGTCGCTCTTCTCGCGCTCTTCCATTTCCGAAACCGTTTTTGGAGGCGGAACGATCACTTTCTGACCAGGTGTCCAGTCTAAAGGAAGTGCCACGCTGTATTTGTCTGAAACCTGAAGCGCTTTCAGTACCCGCAGGATTTCATCCATGTTACGGCCCACATTTAGCGGGTAGTACATAATCAGGCGGATTTTCCCTTTAGGATCAATAAAAAATACGGCGCGTACGGCTGCTGTTTCGCTTTCGTTGGGCTGCAGCATTCCGTACAACTGAGATACTTTCATGTCGATGTCGGCAATAATGGGGAAATCGAAAAGAACGCCGGTGTTCTTTTTTACATTGTTAACCCATGCAACGTGGGCATGAATACTGTCGATACTTAAACCCATGAGTTTGCAGTTGAGTGCTCTGAATTCGTCTCCACGAACCGCAAAACCACTCATTTCGGTGGTGCAAACCGGGGTGAAATCAGCCGGGTGAGAGAAAAGCACTGTCCAGCTATCTTTAATGTATTCCGAAAATTGAATGGGACCATAAGTGGTATTGGCTTTAAAATCGGGAGCCATGTCCCCAATTCTTGGCATTGAGCTTACGTTTTGTTCTTCCATGATTTTTTAAATTTTTATTTTAAGTGTACCTAGCAAATTTACAATATTAAAAGAACATTCGCTTGATAAAGGTTGTGTCTATTTCATTGTAATTCTTGATGTTTCTTTGGGAAAATCTATTGTTTTGTGCAGAATTGAACAAAAGACCGAAGTGGTAAAAGTAAGGGGGTTTGGAATTTGTGCGAAGGAGGTATTTATAAAATCATTACTTTCGCCTGTTATTCAGTAAAATATGATTTTCGGATATGATCTTTAGTTGAAAATAATTGTTGAAAAGCCACCTTTGAAGAATCGTTTTTGTGTGAATTTTGAAATTCGCACCGACCAGGGGGGTATAATCAACATTTTTTTGTTAATTGTTTTTACAGAAATTGGTGTAACTATTTGATTGTTTTCCAAAAAAGTATTTTCTTTGCACTCCGTTTTGAGTAACGTGTTAGTTTTGATCATCAAGAAATTAAAATAAAATGTCACGAGTTTGTCAAATAACAGGGAAGAGAGCAATGGTGGGAAACAATGTTTCGCACTCTAAAAGAAGAACAAAAAGACGCTTCGACGTTAACCTGTTCAAAAAGAAGTATTATTTGCCTGACGAAGATCGTTGGGTGCAACTTACTGTTTCTGCTGCCGGCATGCGCACCATTAATAAAAAAGGTTTGAAGACCGCTTTAGCCGAAGCGCAGGGAAAAGGTTTTATCGATAACATTTAAAGATCTGAGCGATGGCAAAAAAAGGTAAAGGCAACAGAATCCAGGTAATCCTGGAATGTACAGAGCACAAAGAGAGTGGTATGCCCGGAACATCAAGGTATATTACCACTAAAAACAGAAAAAATACTCCGGATCGTATGGAAATGAAAAAATACAATCCGATTCTGAAAAAAGTAACGGTTCACAAAGAAATTAAATAAGTTGAAACATGGCAAAGAAAGCAGTTGCAACATTACAGAAAGGAGCCGGTAAAGGCTATTCAAAAGTGATTAAAATGGTGAAATCGGAAAAAACCGGCGCCTACACTTTTAAGGAAGAAATTGTTCCGAACGACGACGTTAAAACTTATTTT
>JBKDZK010000736.1:0-3617 GCA_047971205.1 Draconibacterium sp. | reverse complement strand
GCGGTATCCCGGAGAGTTGGGGTGCAGGCTTAAATCGGTTGGCGGATCGCCGATCAGGTGTTGATAATCTTCCGGGTCGTGGCCTCCGTAAAAAGTCCAGAAACCTTTGCCTTTTTCCCCGTGAATGTAGCGGGCTTCGTGCGCCGGTTTGTTTTCGCCCATCACCAGCACATTGGGTTTTACCACTTCTTTGCGGTACGCCGTGGTTTGTCCCATAAAACCTTTGATCAGGTTGCGGTGGTTCTGGCACAACATGGTGGGGATGGGGTCCCACTTGGCCGAAAATTCAAACAGCGTGAAAAAATCATTCTCCCGCACCACTTTGTTGCGCCGCGATTCGGTGGCGTCGATGTCCGAGAACTCGTATACGTTCGGGCTTTTCTCCAGATGAAAATTCTCGAATGCACAGGTATGTTGGAAATTCAGTTTTTCATTGGCATCCGGGTCCATCGGGTCGCCGTCGAACATGGGCTGGCAAATATCCACACCTTCCGCCGCCAGCGAAATATCGTATGTGTCGGTAGCGGCGCACATGGCAAAAAGGAAACCGCCGTTCAGTACATATTTGTCAATCTCGCGGGTCACGAACGACTTCATTTCCGAAACCTTCAGAAATCCCAGTTTTTTCGCCAGTTCGTTGTTTATTTTTACTTCCTGCTGGTACCAGGGCATGTGCTGATAGGTACGCCAGAACTTTCCGTGTTGCCCGGTAAAATCTTCGTGGTGAAGGTGCAGCCAGTCGTAATCGGCCAGTTTCCCGTCCAGTATTTCTTCGTCGTAAATTACATCGTAATCGATTTCGGCATAGGTCAGCACCAGGGTTACCGCATCGTCCCAGGGTTGTTTGTTGGGCGGCGAGTATACCGCAATTTTGGGCGCTTTTGTCATGCTGATGGCATCCTGGTTGACTTCGGGGCGCGCTATTTCGGAAAGGATAGCGCTGGCCTGCGCATCGGCAATGGTTTCAAAAGTGACTCCGCGAATCACGCATTCGTTTTCAATTTCAGGAAAATGCTGCAACAGGAAACTGCCGCCCCGGTAATTGAGCAGCCACTTTACTTCCACATCTTTTTGCAGGGGCCAGTAGGCTATTCCGTAAGCCTTTAAATGATCCTTCTGCGTATCGTCCATCGGGATAAGAAGATACAGGGCTTTTACCTGAAAAACGATCAAAAGGACAAGGATAGAAAGTATTGTTTTAAGCTTCATGTCTCTGTTTTCCGAAATATACAACTTTGAAACGATAAAGTTCAAATGCACCGGTGTTACCTCAGGTATGCGCAAACAGATAGCGGATGCGCAGACCCGTATTTTACACCGGTAACACTTTGGGCATTGGCTGTATCATCAGAACGGCACATCCGAAGTGGAGGATCCGCTTTCGAATCCGCGGTTGCCCGCAATTCCAGCATCGTAAGTTTCGTTGTCCTCGTTCATTGACGAGCCAAAAGTCTGTACCGAATTAAAACCTCCCGATTCGAATTGCGGATCGAGATCGGAGAATTTCGCCATTTCTTTCTGGAATTTCAGCGGCACATCGGCGGTGGCACCGTTACGGTGTTTGGCAATAATGAGCTCTGCAATTCCGCGCAGCGAGTTACCTGATTCGTCTTCGGTAATCCCAAAATATTCCGGGCGGTGGATGAAACAAACAATATCGGCATCCTGCTCGATCGCTCCCGATTCACGCAGGTCGGAAAGCTGCGGGCGTTTTCCCTCGCGCGATTCTACGGCACGACTCAACTGCGACAGCGCAATAATCGGCACGTTCAGTTCCTTGGCAATGGCTTTTAACGAACGCGAAATCATACTTACCTCCTGTTCTCGGCTGCCGCGAGTATCCGTTCCGGCGGTCATCAGCTGAAGGTAGTCGACGATAATAATGTTAATGTCGTACTGCATTTTCAGGCGTCGGCATTTGGCCCTGAATTCAAAAATGGAAAGGGCAGGGGTGTCGTCGATAAAAATAGGCGCATCATCCAGGGTTTTGATACGCTGGTTCAGCTGTGCCCACTCGTAATCTTCCAGTTTACCGGTTTTAATTTTCTCCCCTCCCAGTTCGGTCTCGGCAGATATTAAACGGTTCACCAACTGCAGCGATGACATCTCGAGCGAGAATACGGCAACTGCCTGGCGGTGATCAACCGCCATGTTACGTGCCATGGATAAAACAAAGGCGGTTTTTCCCATCGCCGGACGTGCGGCGAGGATAATCAGGGCCGAAGGTTCCCAACCCGAAGTAATGCGGTCAACGGCCGTAAATCCTGAGGGCACACCACTCAGTCCGTCGGGCTTGCTACGTGCCGCTTCAATTTGAAGCACGGCCTGGTTCAGGATGGGTTTGATCGGCACCGTTTCTTTTTTGATGTTCCCTTCCGAAACCTTAAAAAGTGCGGATTCCGAGAAGTCGATCAGGTCGTCCACGTCGATCGTGTCGTCGTAAGCTTTTTCCTGAATTTCACTGGAAACACGGATCAGTTCACGCTGAATGTATTTTTGGGCAATGATCCTGGCATGGAATTCAATGTGCGCCGCCGAAGCTACCCGCCGGGTGAGTTGAGTGATGTACCCGGGGCCGCCTATTTCGTCGAGCTGGTTGCGGTCTTTTAGTTCCTGGGTAACCATCAAAAGGTCGACGGGTTTTTCTTTTCCCGACAATGACTGAATGGCCTCAAAAATTTTGCGGTGCTCGTCTTTGTAAAAGCTTTTGGCTTCAATAATATCGGCGATGGTAACAATGGCGTCCCGCTCCAGCATCAGGGCTCCCAAAACCGCTTCTTCCACATCCACTGCCTGGGGGGGGAGTTTGCCATACTGTGCGTTTATCTGGTCGATGGTTGGAGATGGGGTGCCTCTTCTTCGTTCTGCCATGGTTTGCTAAAAAGTTAAAATATGTGTGGAATATGAATGTCAAAAATAGGAATAACAAGGTCAGGCAGCAAGACAATCTTGTTACCGTATTTTAACGTCTGTTATTCACAATTGTTAATTGGTATTTACGTTAATTTCGCCTCAATAATTTTTGTAAGGATTTCCCGTAAGCTTGATCCCATCGCCTCTATTTGCTGTGGGACAAAGCTGGTTCCGGTCATTCCCGGCGTGGTATTTACTTCCAGAAAATGAAACACTCCGTCTTTTAAAATGTAGTCGACACGCACAATGCCGTCGCACTCGCACAAGTGATAAATTTCGGAGGTAAGTTCCCGGCATTTTTTTGCCAGGTCTTCCGGAAGACGTGCCGGTGTTATTTCGTCGGTTACCCCGGGGGTGTATTTTGCTTCGTAGTCAAAAAACTCATTTTTGGGAAGTACCTCGGTTATCGGGAAAACGGTGATTTCGTTCTTTATTTTTACCGCTCCGCAGGTAAATTCCTTGCCGTCGATAAATTCTTCAACCAGGGCCTCTTCGCTTTCCTGCCAGGCTTTGTGGATGGCAGTCTCCACTTCTTCTTTTGTCTTTACTTTTGTAATACCAAAGCTCGAACCTCCGGCATTGGGTTTTACAAAAACAGGAAGGCCCAGTTTCTCCACCACAAAATCAGCATCGATGGTGTCGCCAACGGTGTATTTCTGCGATTTGGCCATCGGGATGCCCATGCTGCGCAGGTAGTTGCTGCA
>JBKDZK010000735.1:0-2714 GCA_047971205.1 Draconibacterium sp. | reverse complement strand
GCAACTCATACCGTGAAGATTAACGTTACTCCCGGCAAACGCCTGAAACAGGTTGCCAATGAAATTGAAGTACAGCGGGTTGCCGGGGTATCACCTCAACCCGATTTGCTGTATGTTGATGATTTGGGTAGTGGAACCCGCAACGAACAACTGACTCCCGGCAATATTGCCCGATTAAAAGGCCGTCGGTTGAAATTTGATCCAACTGATCCTCTACAAGGTATTTTTCTGGTTTCCGAAGTCAATGAGGAAACCAGAATCAGCACAGTTTCGCGCAACAAACCAGCCCAGTTAGATTTCCTGGTGCCTGCTGTAGCCCCAGGACTTTACAAGTTAGTTGTACGTACGTTGTTGAAAAACACCAAAACCATACGTAGTGGGGTTCTTCAAGTTGAGCTAAATATTATTGCATAAAGCTTTAACTGCAAACAGGGAGGGCTGCCTCCCTGTTTGGGGACCACTCGCTCCTGAGTACCTGGAGAAATGCCTCCCCTGTAGCACAATAAAAGTTTAGAAGCTACTGCATCTGACTTTTAAAAAAGGGGTGTGCTATGCTTAAGATAGCTCTATTTATGTAGAATGAATATAAATAAGTATTATTTGAAATAAAAATAGAATTCACGAACGAAACACTTTTCGTGATGAACCCCTGCAATTTTCCAACGAACGCGCTTTTTTGGTGTTTTTTAGCCCTGTTTGTTTTAATTACCCATGGGTTACTTTATTCTATTCCAATGGATAAACACCATATTACGTTTAACAAAAACGTCATGCAAATCAAAAATTGACGATTATTTATTGACAAAACCCCTTGATTATTGCTTCAAACCTTTAAAGAATAATCAAAAACATTTCTTCTTCCCTCCTTCAAGAAGTAGGGAAAAGAGACAAATCTTGTTTTTCGATAATAGCCTAAATAATTGATTCGCAAAAAAAATGGATACCAGCCAATAAGCTGGTACCCTTTCAAATACTAATTTTTAATAACCGGGAGCGCCAACTCCCTAAAAATCATTTAAAGTTATGAAAAAATGGTTACTTATATGCTTTTTCTTAAGCACTTTTATTTCTCTTTCTACTTATAGTCAGAGTGTTAGTTATTATTATGACGACGCGGGAAATAGAATTGAACGTGTCATATCGTTAAAGTCTGCAAAAATTACAAGTGATCAGTCTTCTCAAAATCAAGATCTCGTTGAGGATATTTTTCTTGAACATGAAATTAAGATCTATCCTAATCCAACTGAAGGAAAATTGTCTGTAAATATTGAAAATGCTCAAAAACTTGAAGGCGGCGAGGTAATTATTACTGGAATAAATGGAGAAGTATTAATACAAAAAAAAATTACTACGTCATTGATGCATTTTGATTTAAGTGGTAAAAGTGCTGGTTTGTATCTGATGAAGATTAGGTTTAATGGAGAACTTACCACATGGAAAATTATTAAGCAATAGGACTGATAAGCTAAATTTTTGAATCATGAAACACGCAAAATTATATGTTCTGCTAGTCTTCGTATTGACTATTTTGGGGACAGTTCCAGCAGAAGCACAATCTCAAAGTAAAATATCTACCCCTGATCTTGATAATTGGTCAGATGAGAGGTTAAGCCAGTGGGAAGATTCTGTAAAAGCAATACTATATCCAATTCCCGAAATCTGCATAACTCCAGTAGATGCTCCAAAAGATCACACGCTATCAAGTGATCTTATAAATGAACGCCTGGGTACTTACCCGGAAGCTTCACTCCCCATGGTAGCTACTATAGATCAATCTAAAGCAGTAGGGGAGATTCCCATTATTGAAGGAACTTCCCCGATGGGAGGAATAACTTATCAAGTTCCAATAAATATTTATCCTGGGCCTAATAATATTCAACCTAACATTGCATTAAGTTACAATAGTTCTGGAAGCAATGGCCCTTTGGGAGTTGGTTGGGGAATTAGTGGAACCTCCAGAATAAGCAGGACTAATCAAAGCGTATACTATGACGGCAAAACCGGAGGGATCAGCCGATCTCGAAATGACGTCTTTGTTTTAGATGGTATGCGATTAATAAAGAAGGAGAGTTCCTCCAACACTATTCGCTATCAAAGCGAACAAGGCAATATCATTGCTATTGCTCATTTGAACGGAAATGTGTTTAAATATTTTGAAGTGCTATATCCGAACGGAAGTAAGGCGATTTTTGGATTCACCAACAATATTTCGACACGGCACTTAGAATACCCATTAACAAAATTGACTGATATACGGGGAAATGTAATAAATTTCGATTACGAATACGCATACAACCATTACCTAATCCGGACGATTACCTATGGCGATAATGCCGGTGCCAGTGTCAACTTTAAGTACGAAACAGGAAGGCCTGACCCTGTTACCAGTTTTAGGGGAGGAGTAGAAATTACGGAGAATAAACGATTAAAATCGATTGTCTGTAAATATGGGAGTAACGTGCTACATACCTATGGAATAAACTATAAAACAGCAAGAAATAGTTCTGTAATTGGAGAAATAACTTATACTGCTGGGACAAAATCGTTCAATCCGTTGATCTTTAACTATGGAACAGGAAATACACAGAGCTCGTACAACCAAGGCACGACTCAACTGTATGAGTGGTACAACACAGGAGACAAACCTGATGCGCTTAGGATAATTAAGGGGAAATTTGACTATGGATCCGATGACGATGGCTTGATCTCATTAC
>JBKDZK010000734.1:0-1791 GCA_047971205.1 Draconibacterium sp. | reverse complement strand
AGGTTCAAAAACATTACGGTAATGAATGTAACGTGATGGGGGAGATCCTGCTTAGCCGTTATGACCTGTTTGTTTCCAGAGGAATTCCGACACACCTGACTACCAACTTATCTGCCAGTGAAATAGAAGAAAAATACGGTAACCGTGTCCGCAGCCGTATGCGTGAAATGTTTAACCTGATCGCTTTTGACAAAAATACTGGGGACAAACGAATCTGAGGGTAGGCTTTAAGGTTTCTTCCAATGCAACGGCCTATCATTCCGGTATGCTTAAGCAGCTCTGCTCATGATTCGCAAGTACTCGCTCTCCTTTTGATATCCCGGAATGAAAAGCTTTATGCATCCCACGGCAAGAGCCGGAATTCCGGTACGCTTTGCTCAACGCCTTCCCCGGCATTCCCTTCACCCGCCCCGCATTTTCGTCCGCCCCTGATCCGCCCAAAGTGAAAACCCGGAATAGGCTCCGGTCAGCACTTCCTTGTTTCGCTGAGCTTCGCTGCATTCCTGCACTTGCCTTTAGCCTGCTCGTAACTAATAATTTAACAGGTAGTTTATGGTATTATTCCAGTGCCCCGGCACATTCCCCTGACCGCCTGCAACGCTTCCTAAACCCGTTCGCCCACTCACGGATACCGGTCGCTGGTTTCGCCGTTACAGGAGAAAGAGCCGTCAGGCACCGCACGAAAAGAGCCATCCTTTGGTTTCACTCCGGTCCTGCACTTTTCTTTGGCCGACCACAAATACGGCTTTACAGGTCTTAAATAATTAACAGGTAGAACAACCAAAAAGAAACCCAAGATCGCCGGCCTCCCCACAAAACCCTCCCTGAGAAAAATGCAAGATCAAGATGAATGCCCCGGATAACTGATTTTACAGGTTTATTTATCTGTAATTACCGGTGCCGAGGCAATCCTGCATTTTATCCACGGCCGTCAGTTTCATTGGTTTCTTTTCTTTTTTTCCCTTTTTTCTTTTCTTTTGAGGGAAAGTTATTTTACTTTTTAAAAACAATTGAAAGCATTTTAAATGCAATTGTTAATAGCATTTTCAATCAAAGCTTATTTCCCTCCAGATAAGAATAATTCTGATGATATAGAAGGAATTTATTTAACCATATAAAACACCCCACTAGGGTGTTCATGGGGTGAAACTTAAGTTGAAGTCCATCACATTTGCAAAACCGGATAGGTACAGTATACAAGCCATTCGGAATAGAAAAACTTAAAACTTAAGGCAAATGTTTGGAATTAATCAAATCACCTGGTCAGAATTTATATCCTTTCTCGCGCTATGTCTGGCAGTATGGTATATTCTTTTACTGGTTTATTGCTGGTCCAAATCAAAGAAAAAAGAAAATGAGCAGCACTATGAAACCAGTAAGGCTGAAATTATCCCCGGAACAGGATTACAGCCCATCGCTGTTTATTCTCATGAACTTCCCTCAACGATTTTACCGGTAAACCCTGTCGAAAACCAGCGTATTGAAGCATCGATGTACGAAGAAACAGGAATGGATGAAGGAATGGCGCTGGATCATTTTACCCAAAAGAACCACCCAATCCTGGCAGCTAAGATCGATGATTTTCAATATCAACAATAATCCATTAAAAATTAAAATTATGAGAAAACAAATGCAGGCGATTTATCGCAGGGGCATGGCTGCAGTGGCTATGCTGATTTTGGGAGTGTATAATGTAATGGCGCAAAGCTCGGCCGGGATTGACCAGGCTACCACGGAAGTCAATTCATACGTGGATCCGGTGGCTAACCTGATTATTGCCATCGGGGCAGT
>JBKDZK010000733.1:0-5465 GCA_047971205.1 Draconibacterium sp. | reverse complement strand
ATTAAAATAGTCTTTGTATTTCTTTTCATTACAATAGAGTGATTTATTCGGGGGCAAAATTATTTTGAACGATTCAAAATAATATCCCAACATGTAGGGATTTTTGGAGGGCGTTAATGAAAGTTTTTACGACAGATGGTCGGCCGAAATATCGGTGGGAGCCACTATTTTCTGAATAATGGCATAAACGGTAAGCCCCGGAATGGACTTGATTCCCAGTTTTTCGGTAATGTTTTTCCGGTGCGAGATAACCGTGTGTGTACTGATAAAAAGACTCTCGGCAATGGCTTTGTTGGTGTTTCCAAGGGCGATCAAACGCAGCACTTCTTTTTCGCGGGCGGTAAGTTCGTCGTTCAGCGCCGCGTCTTCCTGTTCAAAAAAACGTTCGGCTGCTTTGCGCAGTTGCCGGGCGGGTGTATCCAGCGGCAGCACTTTGTCAAACGTATCCTGGTTGTATTTTTCATTTTCGTTGGAAACGATCCCGATCAGCAGGTGCTCGCCAATCCGGGTTCGTAACTCCAGTAAATCGCCTGTACACTCACAGCTGGCCGGTACAATCAGCAAAAGCTTTGCTACCGATGCATAATCCTGCAAACGTACTTCTGCAAAAGTTGCCACACTAACGATCCGCGCCCCCTGAAGATCTTCAAGTGCCGAAACCAGCCCGCGGCGAACCAGCTCTGCCGGGTAAATAATGATCACAGTCTGTCCCATTACTCCGCGGTTTTCATCAGATGTAATACGTGTGGAATCAGAATGGCATCTTCCATTCGCGAATGATCGTGCATGTCCTTTTCAAACCGGTATATTTCCTCCATCAGTTTGTTACACACCCACTCGTCGTATTCCGGAACCAGGTATTTCAGGATCAGTTTTTTCAGGTCGTTCAACTCGAAATCCACGTGCTCATGTTCCTTTTCAAAATTGAAATCAAAATTCCGGTGCTCTACTTCCTGCGGTTTTAAAACCAGCATTTCCACGTACGGAAAAATCGTTTCCTCTTCCTCTTTCAGATGTTCGAGTAACTTTCGCTTGTAAGCCAGGTAAAAGGTCTCGATCATTTTCATTTCACTGTTTTGCTGCGGGGTACTCAACAAAAGCTGGTGAATCAGTTCTTCAATCTGTGGCAACGAAAAACCCACATAATAGGCATGTGTTTTTTTGAGATAGTCAACGATCAGCAAGGGCGAAAAGGAAAGTAATTGTGCCTTTGGAAAATAGTTTTTGTTGTGAAAGGTATTCACGATGGCTAAAAAGAAATCGGTGTTGACCCCGTAAACCGAGCAAAGTTCTTCCACGGTTTTATTACCAAAGCCCAACCTGATACCAAAGCGGTGAATCACCGGCAATAAACTGTGATTGTTTTGCACCAGGTGCACCATTTTGTCCGTCTTCGTAAATTCCTGCATGGTTGTTCTGCTTTAATCAAATAACTCCTCGTGGCTTGCCACGAGGTTTCCTTATATTCTCCCCTGATTTTCAGGGGAGATGTCATTCGGCAACTGACGGATGACAGAGGGGTAAAATAAAGAAAATTCGGTTTTCAGCTTTTTGCCGGAATAAAGTTGACGTAATACTCCTTGACTTGCCACAGGCATAGCCAACTTTAAGAATTTTCTTTAATAAAAACTTCGCATCAAAATGCTTCTTTTTTGTCTGCTACCTAAGCAACAACAAGCACGGACAAAAGTTTTCCATCCACGGTTCTCAAGCGCTACATTTTCATCTGCAGATTTAGAGTTCGGGGAAACAGCTTCAAGCCACAAGCGGCAAGCTTCAAGCAAAAAAACAGCGATACAGCATTACTGCGCCACGACTATGAAAACACCGCCGAGACCTGCTTTTTCAGGAATCCGGGATCAACGCTTAATCCCAGCCCCGGAGCTTCCGGCACTGTAACCTTGCCGTTTTTGCCGTACGAGATTCCCCCGATCACCGGGTCCTCTTCCAGCATCAGCGGCGTATCAAAATCGTTGAAAACAATGGTTTTCCCGGCCAGCGCAAAATGTGCCGAAGCGGTGAACCCCAGCCGCGATTCCAGGAAACCGCCGACCTGCAAAGGCATGTTTGCCTCTTCAGCAAGTTCTTTGATTTTTAAGGCCTTGAAAATCCCCGCCGATTTTCCCAGTTTGATGTTAAACATGTCGCAAGCTTCCAGGTTAATCAAACGCCTGGCATCGTTGTGGTCGCAACACGATTCATCTCCCATCACCGGTATCCCCGACTGCTGCCTTACCTTTCGCAGGTCCATAAAATCCCAGCGCGGAATGGGCTCTTCGCAAAACTGGATGTTGTGCGGTTCGAGTGCCTGCAAAACACGGATGGCCTCGTCGGTTCCCCAGCCCTGGTTGGCATCCAGACGCAGCGGAATCTCATTTCCGATGGCTTCCCGTATCGCACGAATCCGTTCAATGTCCCGTTCGCCGTTCTCTCCCAGTTTTACTTTGATCACCTGGTATCCGGCAGCTTTGATCTTTAACGCATCATTGACCATTTTCTCCAGGCTGCCCAGGCTTACCGTGTAATCGGTTACCAGTTGCCGGGTATTGTCGCCCCCCAGGTATTGGTACAAGGGAACGCCTGCCTGCTGGGCGGCGATATCGTACAGTGCGATATCAAAGGCGCTTTTTACACTCGAATTTCCAAAAATAACACGGTCCATGGCAGCCGAACAGGACGCAATGTCCAGCGGATTCTGCCCCAGCAGCATGTGCGCCAGGTATTTCGAAACCACAAAAGCCGTTTCCATGCTTTCGCCATTAATGGTCATAAACGGACTACACTCACCAAAGCCAGCAATCCCTTCGCGGGTGCGGATCACAACCATGAGGTTTTGGGCATACGCCAAGGGCCCCAGCGAAATAACAAAGGGTTCCTTTAGTTTGATCGGCGACTGGTATACTTCAATCCGGTCGATGGTGAGTTGTTCTTCTTTCATATACAAGGTGGCTCCCAAGCGTTTAACGGAAACCGTTTACAATGTTATAAAAAACACCCCGCATCAGGTACACTGATACCCATTTTTTTATGTTAATACTTATTGGCTGGCCAGCGGAACTGTTGTCGCACCCGATAAAGCTTTTGGAAACGCCGGCTGTCTGCCCTTTTGGAAAGCAAATTACATTCGGGCTCCGGGAGCTGTTGCCGGAAGTGTAAACGAAACGGTGGTGCCTTTCTCCTGCTCGCTTTCAATCGAGATACTTCCCCGGTTTTTCTCTATAAAATCTTTTACCAGGATCAAACCCAGGCCGGTACTCATTTCATTTTCCGTACCATGGGTGTGGTACGAATTGCTGATATCAAAAATACTGGCGAGTTTCGACTTTTCAATCCCCACGCCGGTATCCGAAATACGAACGAGAACGGTGTTGTTTCGGCTCATTTCCGGATGAATAAGTACATGCCCTCCCCTGCGGGTAAATTTAATGGCGTTGCTAAGCACGTTGCGCAGAATGGTCTGCAGCATGTTCCGATCGGCAAAAACCACGAGGTCCTGTTCCCGCTCAAAACGGATGTCAATTTCCTTGTGTTCGGCCATTTGCGACAACCCTTTCACCACACTGTCGATACAGTCGGTCAGGCTCAACCTTTCCGGGCGGTACTCAATTTTTTCGGATTGCGATTGGGCCCATATCAGCAGGTTCTCCAGTAACTGGCTTACATTTTCGGAAGATTGGCACAGGATGGCCACCATCTCTTTTAGTTCCTCCTTGCTAAATTGATCAAAATTAGCGTTCAGGTGCAGCAAAAAGGAAGTCAGCGACCCGGTAGGCCCGCGCAGGTCGTGCGAAATAATGGCAAAAAACCGGTCTTTGGCAGCATTGGCTTCAAACAATTCGCGGTTGGTATATTTCAGTTTCCGGTAAAACCAAAGGATTACTCCGGCAATCAGCAAGGCCAGTACAACCGCGCTAATCATAAAGTTTCGGATGATCCGTTGTTCCCGGATACTCAACTCGTTGATTTTGTTTTGCTTTTCCAGTTCAGCAATCTGGTTGTTCTTCTGGTCGATTTCATACATCGCCGACAACTGACTGGCTTTGATGTTTCCGCCTCCTGCCAGAATCAGGTCCTGGATCCGGATTTGCTTGTTTTGGCAATCGATGGCACTTTTAAGATCGCCCATATCCAGGTAGGCCTGTGTCAGCTTTCCGTAAATATCAAGCTGAATTTTTTTCTGATCGTTGGTAATGGCCAGCTCCAATCCCTTTTTAATGATTTCAATCCCTTCTGTCACCTGTCCCTGCCCGATCATACTCAAACCCAGGTATTCAAAAATAACCGGGGAACTCAGCACTTCGTTTAGCCCTTCTTTCATCACCAGCGCAGTTCTTAAATTGCTTTCCGCCAGCTGGTAATTTCCGAGTGAATATTCGAGTATTCCCAGGTCTTTGTACACGTTCGACATGCCAAACTTCGATCCTTTTTCCGAATAGATCTTCCGGGTATTCTCGATGTTGTTACGCGCCTCGTCGTACTCTTCCGCAGCGATGTTAAGCAAGGCAATCTGGGCATAGCAAATCGCCAATCCTCCTTCGTCACCGTCAATTTTTGCCAGCTTTTTGTACGATTCCAGCGACTTTCCGAAGTACTCCAGCGCTTCATTCTGCAGTCCCAGGTCGGCATAGGTACGGCCCAACAGGTAGTCGGCCCACGCACTTCCTTCAGTAAACCCCGCTTTTTCGTAGTTCAACTCCGACTTAATAATGTATTCGATGGCGCGGTCGTACAAACCGTTCATCCGGAAGATGGTTCCCATCATGGAGTATGCCGAGCCCAGTGTTTTGTAGTTATCGGATAAGCGACATGCCTGAACCGCGTCGTTAAACGATTTCAACGCGCCAATTTCATCACTCAAAAAATGGTAGTTGGTTCCCATCCGGTACAGAATTTCCCCTTTGTACCAGTTGTCGTTCAGTTCTGTACCCAGCACCAAAGCGGTGTCCATAAAAGCCTGCGACGCTTCGTAGCGCTCTTTTTCAAGAAGTACCCTGCCCTGTGCATAAAAGGCCTTCATTAACAGCGTTTTCTTTCCCGACTCCCTGGCTGCCTGCAACGCAGCATCCGCCAGCAGCTGAGCTTCCGACTTGTCGGTCCCTACTTTTAGCAAAGCCAGTTCCAGTTGGGCCTCCACTACATGCTCGCCCGATTTTGATTCAATTTCTTTCCGCAAGCTGTCTATCCTCGACTCATAACGGGCCTGCTCATTGGCAAACAAAGAAAAGGCCTGCATACAAAAAAGTACCACAAAACAGTACTGCCAAGCAATTCTATTCATTAACCGTATCTTTTTGAATTTACCCGTGTGCTTCTATCTTTAATAGAGCTGAAAATTAGTATTTTTTTGAAAAACATCACATTTCTTTCTGTAAATGAGTGCCGCCAGCGACCTTCTTCAACTTCCCTCTTTGCCCCCTATACGAGGAAAACAGACACTACCAAGCCATTCAACATAATCTTCAGAA
>JBKDZK010000732.1:0-1962 GCA_047971205.1 Draconibacterium sp. | reverse complement strand
TCTAATGGCGGCTTGTCTAACACATCCTCACACGACCATAAAATCATCAACGACAACAGTATTATTATATAATTTTTCATGGTATTTTGCTCTTATTAAAAGTTAACATTTACACCTAAAGCATACGTTTTGGTTATTGGATACACTTTACCAGCTCCCCACCATCCATGAGTTAACTCAGGATCATACATTTCAGGTAAAGAAGATATCGTAAAGAGATTTTCGCCAGTTACAAAAACTCGAATTTTGCTAATAAAACCGATATCATTCATAATACTGCGAGGTAAAGTATACCCAAGCTGAATATTCTTAAGTCTCAAATACGCCCCATTCTGTAAATACTTCGTCTGCGGATACTGGTTTTTATGGATCTCCCGACTGTTGTATGGCTTCGGATAGTAGGCATCGGTATTATCAGGTGTCCAGAAATCAAGCTGAGGCTCGTACAAATTCGACCCAAAACCTCCGGTAAACCCCCAGAATAATACACCTCCATTTCCATGATTACCTACCCAGAGGTCACGTTTTGCTGTGCCTTGTAAAAAGATTCTAGCATCAAAGCCTTTCCAGCTTGCTGTTCCATTAAGTCCAAAATTAAACCGAGGGGTAGAGTTTCCGATAACCTTTCTGTCTCCCGGGTTATCCAGCGTTCTCGGATTATCCCCCGAGCTTTCTCCCCAATCAACAGTTCCATTACCATCTAAGTCTCGATATTGAATATCTCCCAGAGACCAGTTTCCCCAAAACAAAGATTGATCAGGCATATTGGCTAGCTCTTCTTCTGTCTGAATAATTCCAACAGTCTCCATTCCCCAAATCTCTCCAATTTCCATTCCTTCGTAGTAAGTCGAAAGCAATTTAGTTGGATTATTGTATTTCAGCACTTTTGATTTATAGTCGGAAAGAACGAAAGACAAACTGTAATCGAACTCTTTTCCAATACGATCTTTCCAGCCTAAGGTCAGTTCAAACCCTTTTGTTTCAAGGTCTGCATTATTTTTGGTCGGAACGGATGTCCCCAACACAGAAGGTACAGCTTCTGCGGGCCCAATCATATCTGTAGTTACCCTTCGGTACCAATCGAAAGAAGCTGTTAAACGATTCCCCAACAATGCGGCATCAAAGCCAACATCAAAGGTGGTAGCCACTTCCCATGTTAAACTCTCACTAACCAAACCTGGAGTTCCTAGGTAATTCGGGAGCTTTCCATCAATGATATAGGGGTACTTTGTTCCAATCCCAATCGTACTCAGGTATAAGTAATTTGCGACATTCTGATTTCCTAATGAACCATAAGATGACCTTAACTTGAAGGAATCTACAAATTCTAAATTCCAATAATTTTCTTTCGCCATATTATAGGCTACCGAAACTGAAGGGAACAAGCCAAAGCGGTCTCCCTCGGGAAATTTCGAGGTACCATCGTACCTGGCATTAAACTCAATCAAATATTTCTCCTTAAAATTGTATTTTAAGCGGGCAAACGTACCCATGGTTGCCCACTGCGAAAGGTTCTCTGCTAAGTCGGTATCGCCAACACCAACCGCAATAGAAGGGATATCGTGAGAAATTAGATCCCTCTTCAGGCCATATAACCTTTTATAATTATTCTCCTCAACCTGCTGCCCCAAAAGCACATAAAAAGAGTGTCCTCCTAATTCCTTCGTATAAGAAGTATAGAAGTTAAACGAGTTATACTCGGTTGTCGCGAACTGCGTTGAGTAAGCATCCAAGTGGCTGGTATAAATAGGTTGCTCATCAATCGTATACTCCCAAACATGAGGCATTGCGTGCGTAGATTCACGGTAAATATGATTTCGGTAGGTGTAATCGAAATTGATTTTCCAATCTTTTATTGGCTCTAACTCTAAAATTCCACTAAGACTAAATTCGTCATTATTGTGATTAGTTCTACCGGCAGTTTGCTTGCCCAAATGTGCTGTTGCAGCTAGATGTCCATTC
>JBKDZK010000731.1:0-8576 GCA_047971205.1 Draconibacterium sp. | reverse complement strand
ATATGAAAGATATCAATGCTACAATCGATAAAATACTATCGGAGTTTTAGGCTCGATTATTTTTCTCGATAACAAAGCAGCAAACCCCCATTCTTAAAGTTTTCACACCCTCCACAACTATGCTTTAGTCAAATATTTATTGGCTAAAATGTTCAAACATCGTCGGAACTAAACGTAAAGCCCAGCCGCTTTCCTGTCGACATTTTTGAGTGACTCATTTTTTGTCGCATCTGTTCTACCGTAGCCATTTTTACCTGGTCGTAATGTGGCAACAGAAGATCAAACTCAATACTGAACTGAATGGCTGTTTCGATGATTTGCCGCAGAACGCCCGGGGAAATCGTATCGATGGCAAAATCCTTGACCACTTCATCCGTTTGGTTCTTCCCTTCTACAAAAAAATGGTTGTCTTTGTTGACAAAAATCCGTGCCACCAGGTAGCCAATGTCGTTCATTCGGTCGTACTTAAATGAATCGGCCAGAAAATTATAAATATTGATGGTCCCGCAATACGAACACATCGGATCGTCTTTCAGGTATTGAGTATTCCACACGGGATGCTTATCGTCAAACTGAAAAACATTGGAGTGCATACTGAAAAACAATAGGTCTCCGGCTACTTTAAACTCTGCCTCAAACGAACCACGGTCTTTGTAATACGGCATCGAAGCCTGCGGCACCCGCCCCTGAACGGCCTTGTGATAACCCCTTTCGAGTTGCGAAAGAACCTTTTTAATGATGGTAAAGGTGTTTAATGTGTTGTTGTATACTTCCTGTTTTACACTGGTTTTAATTACCAGCGCCTCCAGAAAAGAAGCTCTGATTTCTTTGTCTTTCATGTTTGCCTGTTGTTTGACGCATAAAAGTAGCAAAAGCCGTCAAAAAAAGAAAGCAGCTTCTCAGCTGCTTCCCTATGTTTTTTTAAGTATATTCTTTTTAGTATGCGAGTGCAAAAAGAACCCTTCTGCCAGATGGTTTACCCGAGTAAACACATTTTCCTTCTTCCGGTTCAAAATCCAAAGGCATACAACGAATGGTTGCCTTGGTTTCGGCTTTGATCTGATCTTCGATTTCAGGTGTTCCGTCCCAATGAGCAGAAATAAATCCACCTTTGTTTTGCAGTACATCCTTAAACTCCTCCCACGAATCAACTTTGGTGATGTGCTCTTCACGGTAATCGTAGGCCTTTTTGAAAATGTTGGCCTGAATATCTTCCAGAAGCTTTTCAACATAATCTTCGATTCCGTCAAGTTGTGCAGAAGTTTTCTCCAGCGTATCACGACGGGCTACTTCGATGGTCCCGTTTTCCAGGTCGCGCGGGCCAAGTGCCAAACGCACCGGAACGCCTTTCAGCTCATACTCGGCAAATTTCCAGCCCGGTTTCCGGTTGTCGCTGTTATCGTATTTCACTGAAATGCCTTTTGCTTTCAGCTTGTCAATGATCTCATCCACTTTTTCGCTGATGGTAGCAAGTTGCTCTAGTTGGCGGTAGATCGGAACAATCACCACCTGGTAAGGTGCCAGTTTCGGAGGCAATACCAATCCGTTGTCATCTGAGTGAGCCATTATCAACGCTCCCATCAAACGAGTGGAAACTCCCCATGAGGTAGCCCAAACATGTTCTTCTTTTCCTTCTTTGTTGGCAAAAGTAACATCAAAAGCTTTGGCAAAATTCTGCCCAAGAAAGTGAGAAGTTCCCGACTGCAAAGCTTTTCCGTCCTGCATCAACGCTTCAATCGAATACGTTTCCAGGGCACCGGCAAAACGCTCGTTGGCTGATTTCAATCCTTTAACAACCGGAACTGCCATGTATTTCTCAACAAATTCGGCATATACATTAATGATTTTCTCTGTTTCCTCGATCGCTTCCTGTTTGGTAGCATGAGCTGTGTGACCTTCCTGCCACAGGAACTCGGCCGTACGCAAAAACAAGCGGGTACGCATCTCCCAGCGCACCACGTTCGCCCATTGGTTGATAAGAATCGGAAGATCGCGGTATGACTGAATCCAGTTTTTGTAGGTATTCCAGATAATGGTTTCCGAAGTCGGACGAACAATTAGTTCCTCTTCCAGTTTGGCGTCCGGATCTACCACAACGCCACCATTTTCCTCATCATTCTTTAAACGATAATGCGTTACAACGGCACACTCTTTTGCAAAGCCTTCCACGTGGTCGGCTTCTTTGCTAAAAAAGGATTTTGGGATGAACAAAGGGAAATAGGCATTCACGTGCCCTGTATCTTTGAACATTTTATCGAGTTGAGCCTGCATCTTCTCCCAAATGGCGTATCCATAAGGCTTTATTACCATGCACCCTCTAACTGCCGAACTCTCTGCAAGATCCGCTTTTATCACCAGATCCTGATACCATTGTGAATAATTTTCGCTCCGCGAAGTAAGTTCCCTAGCCATAATCAAATCTTTGGTACAGATTTTGTTTTTGTTATTTAAATTTTGAGCTTACAAAGAAAGTAATTATTATTGACATTAAATAAAGGGAGGATAGGTTATGAAATCAAGATTAACAATAGCAGGGGTTTTGGCACTTTTCCTGGGTGCTTGCACCACCGGGAGTTACGTTTCCAGTTCCTACACCGATGATATTTACTTCACTCCTGGCGACGTACCTCCTCCGGTAAGTATTGCGGAAGAGCCCAGCGCTCAACCGGCAGAAAAATCAGGAAATGCCTTGATCATTAGTCAGATTGAAAGAAATGACGATGAATCAACCATGAACAATTACATTTTCGACGGCACTGAAAAAGATGCTGACGTATTGCGATACAACATGGATCAAATGGAGTTGCAGGACAGCGACACCACCGTGTATTACAACGATGACGAAATGAAATACGTCATCAACAATTATTACGACGGAGAAGAACTCGATTATGCTTACCGTATCCGTCGTTTCCATCGCCCGTATTTTTATGATCCGTTTTACTGGGACAGCTGGGCTTATTACGACCCGTTTTATTACGATCCCTTTTACTATTCTTACGGACCTTCATGGTCTCTGTCCTGGAACTGGGGTTGGGGCTGGGGCTTCAACAGTTGGTGGTATAGCCCATGGAGTTATTACTCTCCTTATTACAGTTGGGGATACCCCTGGTACGGAGGAGGATACTGGGGTGGAGGCCATTGGAATGATGGTTATTATCCTGGAGGAGTTGTGTCCAACAGAGATAATTACCGATACGGAAGACGTACAACCACAGGTTCAAGTGTAGCCCGAAGTGTTGGCTCGCGCGATGCTTCTGCAGTTTCAGGCAGCAGACGAACCACTGCATCAGGCGATCTGAAAAGCGGCACTACTGATGGAAGAAGGTCAACCGGCACAAACGTTAGAAATTCAGGTACACGCGACCTCAAGTCTGGCTCCTCATCAGGAGTTCTTACTGAGGGAAGAAGAAGCGGTACATCTTCAGAATATACAAGAAGAAACACTGGTAGCACAAACAGCTCCGTACGCAGTGGGAATAGTTCCAGCACGCAAAGTTATACCCGTCCTGGCAGCTCTTCTCAAAACAGGGTTTATACCAGACCCAGTTCAAGCTCAAGTGTAAGAAGCGACTATTCAAAACCAAGAGTAGTAAGCAATACTAAATCAGGCAACAGCGGAAACAGCTATACAACTCCGCGTTCTTCGTCTTCTTACAACCGAACTTACAGATCCAGTTCTACCTACAACAGAAGTTCCAGTAGCGGTAGTTCTTCAAGAAGTTACAGGGCTCCGTCATCTTCCGGTTCTACAAAGTCAAGCAGCTATAGCACGCCATCACGTAGTAGTAGCAGCAGCAGTAGTTACCGCGGTAGTAGCAGTTCATCTTCTTCCAGATCATCCTACTCTTCTGGCAGTTCAGGAAGCAGTAGCAGGTCATCGGGCAGCAGAAGTTCTTCAGGATCATCTTCCAGGAGTGGAGGACGTAGATAATTGCGATCCTCGTAATTCGAAGTAAAGAATCATAAAAACACGAATGCCATGAAACGATATTCCGTTTTAATAGCCATCTTACTTGTATTACCAGGTTTTTTGATGGCCCAGAATTTTGCCGATGCATTTCGCATGTCGTATAACCAGATTCAGGGTACTGCGCGGTCGGCTGGTATGGGAAATGCATTTGGTGCACTGGGTGGCGATTTCACATCGCTGAGTATTAACCCTGCGGGAAGCGCCATTTACCAAACAGGCGAGTTTGTAATAACTCCCGGGTACTATATCAATAAGTCGAAAATGACAATGGGAGGAAATACCTTCTCTGATAACGACCAAAACTTCAGTCTGAATAATATTGGAGCGATAGGTACCTTTAAAACCAACCGTTCGGAAGCAGGTATTGTGAGCGTAAACTATGGTATTGGATACAACCGTCTGGCTAATTTCAATAATAATGCATTTGCCAACTTTAATAACTCCCCTGATTCATATTTGGATGATATTGTGAACTACGCTAACCTTGAATATCAAAACAATGACCCGCTTACGCAGGATTATCTATATCAGGCGATTGGAGATATACAATACAAAGACTGGCCTACAAAACTTGCCTGGGAAAACTATCTGATTGATCCAAAAACTGATGGAAATAACAATGAAATAGATGGCTTGTACCAAAGAAGTATCCTCTTACAGGATCAAGCAGTGGATCAGAGAAAAACATACTCACAAGAAGGACACATTGATGAATATGTTTTTAACCTGGGTCTGAATTTCAATCATAATTTTTATTTGGGAGCAACATTAGGTTTTCACGACGTAAACTATTCAGCAAATTCTATGTATGAGGAGCAATTCAAGAATGGTAGAAACTTTACTTATTGGGATGATTACTACATGGAAGGTAGTGGATTCAACTTTAAAATTGGAGCCATATACAAACCGGTACAAAACGTTCGTTTAGGGCTTGCCTTCCACACTCCTACTTATTATAATATTGATGAAGAGTCAGTACTTGAAATGCAGGGATCAGAACAGCAAGGATCAGTCGATCCCGGACGAAATTTTTATAGCTATGATTTCCGTACTCCTCTCAAAGTGGTCATGAGCGGAGCTGTTATTTTCAATAAAAGAGGCCTTATCAGTGTAGACGCAGAATATATGGATTACGGTTCCATGCGTTTCAGAAAGGGTGGCAACGGATCAGACAATTTCAATGATTTAAACTCTGTTATGAGTAACCACTTTAACAGTGTAATGAACTTGCGAATTGGTGCCGAGTACAAACTTACCAATCAGTTTGCGGTAAGAGCAGGGTACGAAAATTATGGCAATCCGTTTAAAAGCACTTTGGATGCCCAGTCTACTTTAACCGATAATACCTCGGTAATTTCGGGTGGTTTTGGTTACACGGTAAATGCTTTCTCGGTAAACGTTGCCTATACCAACAGCCTGTCAAAAATATCAGATGGCAGCGTTCAACCCAATTATTACCAGGTAAAAAGAGATAATACAAATCAAAATATTTTGCTTACGCTTGGATTCAGGTTTTAGGCAAAAATTCAGTTAAGTGGTAATCAGAAAGGGGGTGTTTTCACCCCCTTTTTTTATTAATCTCTATTATAGAATTCGGACATTGCCGCCTAAAGATCCATTTTGTAGATCTTCTCCATTACATGCCACTTATCGTCGGCACTGGCACTATCGCTTGCTTTCTTGAATTGTGAGAAGTAAGCCTCCCACTCTGTCTGTCGAGGCTTAGAGGCCAATTCAGTCATTGCTGTTTCGTGATCAAAATCAGCAACTGTTTCCATGATCATAAAGAGCGTATTCTCATGCAAATAAATTTCCAGGTCGATAATACCACTTCGCACATTCCCTGCGTTATCTCAGGCCAGACGACCCCCGGAGCATGTACGTTTCTATACGCCTCCATTAACTGCGGATCATTCTCCAATTGCAGTGTTTTGCAGTATCTTTTGGATTTCATAAAGAAGCAATTCTAAGAAAAATTAAGCCTCTTTACCGAAAACTTTTTCTGTACGAAAACCATATATCGCAATTAAGACAAAACACAAGAGTGGCAAAATAAAAGAAACATTAACTGCCGGAATCGAAAATATAGTTTCTTTATCAATTATCATTGCCTGTAATTTAGGAAGGAAAGTACCTCCAACAATAGCCATAATTAGACCAGCTGCTCCAAATTTTGCATCATCCCCCATTCCCCTTAAAGCAATTCCATATATTGTTGGAAACATTAATGACATACAGGCAGATATACCAATCAAAAAATATAAACCATAAATATTCTGAAATACAATTGTTCCTCCTGTACACAAAATTCCACCTAAAGCTAGATACATCAGCAAACTACCAGGCCTTACGTATTTAAGTAAAAAGGTACAAACAAACCTTGATATTAGGAAAATGAGCATCGCCAAAATATTATATAACTGAGCAATGTGAGCTGCATATCCAGCAGCTAAACCGTTAATAGCATTACCTGATGCAATACTTTGCTCTGCCTCGTTTGATAAAAATCCCAAAGAGTTTACAATCCTCAACCACCCTACTGTCAAGGCTTCTGGAGCTAGTCCTTCATTCATGAAAATTCGTTTCCCATACTGAACAATAAATGTCCAGACCATAATCTGAGCTCCTACATAAAATAATTGTGCGATAACTCCATCCCGATAACGTGGAATACGAAAGAGTTTGTTCAGAGTCTTTAATAAATTCAACCGGTGACTTGCATCAGCATTCTTAGGCATCTTAACAATTGTAATTAATCCAAACATGACTAATATTACTATTCCGACCGTGATGTATGGAGAACTAAGGATAGACAAATCCGACATCTTAACAGCTTCGAACTCTTCATGAGAAAGCGTTGCCCTTATAGTTGCATCTCTTGGATCAAGTCTTGCTTGAATCATCGTCGTTGCAACAAACATTCCTGTTAATGATCCCATTGGGTTAAAAGCTTGCGCAAGATTTAACCTTCGAGTTGCAGTTTCTTCCTCTCCCATAGAAAGGATATAGGGATTTGCACTTGTTTCAAGAAAAGACAATCCACACGTCATTACAAAATATGCAATTAAGAATGGATAGTACAACCCGATAGAGCTTGCAGGTATAAACAACAACGCTCCGGTTGCATATAGCCCTAAGCCAAGCAGTATTCCGGCTTTGTATGTAAATCTTCTTATAAATAAGGCTGCCGGGAAGGCCATTGCTCCATACCCTCCATAAAATGCAACCTGCACCCAAGTTCCACCACGTGTTCCCATATTAAATATTCGGGAAAAGGCTTCGACCATGGGGTTGGTAATATCGTTTGCAAAGCCCCACAGTGCAAAAAGACTGGTAATTAAAATAAAGGGGACAATTATTTTTTTGTCCACCACTACCTTTTTCAGATCATTCATCGTTTTATTGGTTTTTGTTCATTGTGTAGCACAAATATTGAAAATCAAAGCCGAAACACTAACCTGTACTAACCTGTGCCTTCTCCGAATTTTCGAATATTTGCAGCGCACCTTAAAGGAATTCGTCCTTTCCGGTGGCTTTTAACTGCTCCACAATTTTTTTAACATCTTCGGCTTTATCCCGCCTGCAAACCAGTGTTGTATTTCCATCCTTCACCACAATTACATCTTCGAGGCCGACTACCGCAATTAATCCTTCGTCGGAATATACGTACGAGTTTTTAGTATCCAGCAGAAGAGCTTCGCCGGCTCCGGCATTTCCATTTTCATCTTTTTTATCCGTTAAATAAACCGACTCCCAGCTTCCGAGGTCATTCCAATCGAAATTTCCCTCCACCAGGTAAATGTTTTGGGCGTGCTCCATAATGCCGTAATCCACCGAGATACTCTGTACTGCACGATAAATAGTATCGAGGGTTTGAGGATATTCCGGTTTCCCAAGATCAGCCTGAATCTTTCGTAAATCGGCATAGAGCGCCGGTGCGAATTTTTCAACAGCATTCAGAAACACCGAAACTTTAAATACGAATAACCCGCTGTTCCAGAAAAAGCCGCCTTGTTTCAGGTAGCCGGAAGCTACTTCTTCGTTGGGTTTCTCAACAAAGCGTGCCACTTTAAATTGACGAATCGTTTCTTTTCCCGTAATGTCTTCGGCAGTTTGCACATAACCGTACCCGGTTGCCGGATAAGTAGGGGTAATTCCGATCGTGACAATACCGTCGCGTTCATCAGCAATTTTGACAGCAGCCAGCACAGTGTCTTTAAAAAGCTCGTTGTTCTGAATCAAGTGATCCGACGGTGAAACCACCATAATTCCCTCCAGATTGTCTTTTTCGGCATACATTGCCGCCAATCCAATACAGGGTAAAGTGTTTTTCCCAACGGGCTCATAAATCAGGTTTGCTTTGGGAAGCATGGATGCCTGTTTCTCCAGAACTTCTGCCTGCGTAGCACTCGAAACGATGTAAATATTCTCTTTTTCGGTGAAGGTCGCAAAACGGCCAATCGTGTCCTGCAACAGTGAATCATCTCCAAAAATATTGAGGTACTGTTTGGGGTGGATGGTTTTGCTCCGTGGCCAGAACCGCGTTCCGGAACCTCCGGCCATAATTAATGTATAAAGTTTGTTCATGGTTCAAGATATTATG
>JBKDZK010000730.1:0-8854 GCA_047971205.1 Draconibacterium sp. | reverse complement strand
CCTTTCTGAAAAAGGGGGCGCGTTCAGAAACAAAAAACATTTTTAGGGCGATTAGCTCAGTTGGTTCAGAGCATCTGGTTTACACCCAGAGGGTCGGCGGTTCGAATCCGTCATCGCCCACAAAAAAAGGTCGACTGTCATTTGACGGTCGACCTTTTTTTGTGAAAGTCTCCCTGTAAACGAGAGCAGGAATTTTTAAGAAAACAATACCATACGCGAGTACGGCCGCTATGTTTTTGGGAAAGATGACGAAAAAAGGGACAGGTACAAATTATAGAATTACTGAAACCCTTAATTCTATTGGCCCCGAGGCAGGTTCGACCCTTCCCCGGGACTTTTTATGCGTCACCGACCGAGAGGAGCTCTCCCCGGCAATTTTTAAAGCCCACCGACACAAATGAGCCTTCCCCGGCAGTTTTTTCTACTCAGCCTTCATTTTTTAATGGTTTGGTGTGTTGTTATCAATTCGTTCTACATTTTAGAATAAAGCTCTGGATTTGCTTCAATTACATTATTGTGTTCGCCAATGTCGTTATCGAGATTATACAGCTCGGGCGAAAAATCTATGCTATCATGGTTCCAACCTCTGCTTTTGTCAATGTGTAATTTCCAGCGATCCTCGCGAATTGCTTCCGGCTGACCGTTTCTGTCGTAATACAGAAATTTTCGCGATGGGAGTTTTGTTTCGTCGGGATGTTCCAAGAGTTGAAGCAGGCTAATACCATCGAAACTTGTTTTATCGGCTGTTTCTGCTTTTAGTACATCTGCCAGCGTTGGGAAGATATCCATTAAAGTAACCAATTCGTCAGAGACTTTATTCGCCGGAATTTTATCGGGCCACGAAATTAGCCCCGGCACACGCTGACCACCTTCCCAGGTAGTTGCTTTTGTTCCGCGCAAGGGTTTTGCCGACGAATTGTTTACCGGCCCATTATCCGACGAAAAAACAATGATGGTATTTTCATAAATTCCTTCTTCTTTTAGTGTCCGAATAATTTCTCCCATGCTCCAGTCGAGTTCCATAATTACATCTCCATATAAGCCCATCTCACTTTTCCCATCAAACTTTTCACTTACATGAAGCGGTTCATGTGGCATGTTCTGCGCCAAATAAATAAAGAAGGGTTTGTTGTTGTATTCTTTGATGAGCTTAATCGTTTCTTCGGTATATCGTTTTGTAAGATAGCGCTGGTCTGGTCCTTCCTCTATCAACTCTGTGTTGCGGTAAAATGGCAACGGCGGAGACTGGAAATCATTTCGTACGTAATAATATCCGTCCATATCGTTGGAATATGGCACTCCGTAAAAATAATCGAAGCCCTGGTTGTTGGGCATAAATTCAGGAAGATGCCCTAGGTGCCATTTCCCGATGCAGGCTGTTGAATAACCGTTATCCCTGAACATTTCGGCAAGGGTGTATTTTTCTATAGGTAAGCCCGTTGTGGAATACGGGAAAAGTACTGCTTCGTGCAGGTTCGACCGTTTCGGATACTGCCCGGTAAGTAATCCGGCGCGCGACGGAGTGCAAACCGTAGCAGCAGCATACATACTAGTGAAGCGGATTCCGCTTCCGGCCAGTTTATCAAGGTTGGGGGTTTCGAATCCTGTTGCGCCATAACATCCCACATCGGAATAACCCTGATCGTCGGTAAAGAAGATGATTACATTTGGTCTTTTAGGTGCGGGTTGGCATCCGGTTAGAAAGATAAATAAGGTTAAAATCAGAACAAAAGCTGTTTGTCTTTTTAATTTCAATAAACCAATACTGGATTTTAATATAACGGTTAGACGTGTTTTCAATGTTGACGTTTTTTGTTGTTTCTAATTTAAAAATATTTGAAAGTTGCCAGGTAGAAATTCCATGGTGTTTCAATCAATCAATCTGAGAAAAGAAAAACCAGGATTGATACATCTCCAAATCCTGGTTTTCAAAGGTATTACCAACCCGGATTTTGTTCCAGATTTTCATTTAATGATATTTCGCTATCAGGAATTGGTAATAAATTGTAATACTCAAGATATCCATCAGGAAATCTGGTTTCAATTAAACCTCCATTATGATTTCGAATCTCAATAGGATAAATGTCTTTGCCTATGTCCCATCTTTTAATGTCCATCCAGTACAAGCCTTCAAGGGCAAACTCAATGCGTCTTTCATGTCTCAGTTTCTCACGGGCTGCCGATTGGGATAAGCCGTGGGGGAGAGAGCTGATTTTAACGTCATCGCGCTCTGTTCTAATTTTATTCAGTAAATCTATCGCTTCATCAATGTCTCCATTCGTTTCGATAAGTGCTTCTGCTTTCGATAAAATGACATCGGCATAACGAATAACGATATAATTTAATGGTGACTGTCCGGCCGGTTGCAGGTTTTCTTCTTTTGACTCTCTGTATTTTCTTACAGCCAGATGTTTTATCCCGCACCCCGAGTGGTTAAATGCCCCGCCTTTGTAAAGGTAATTCGGGAAACGATATCCAAGGATATAAGACCCCGGAACAACCACAGTAAATGCTAGGCGCGGATCCCAGCCATCGTATGGATTGTCGAGATCGATCGTTGATGTACTGTATTTTGCAGGGGTACCGTCAATTCGCTCGTAAGCATCCACCAAATCATCGGTTGGAACATATCGTGAACCACGGGTCCAGCTTCCTGTTCCTGTTCCACAATACTGATCGATGTATGATCCCTGATCGTTGGTGCCTGGTGCATATTGAATATCGAAAATTACTTCCTGGTTGTTCTCGTTTTCGACAGCAAACAAGCCTTCGTAGCTTGGGTAAAGCGAATATTTTCCAAGGGCCTCAATCTTTTCAACTGTTGTTAAAACTTCAGGATATTTTCCCTGGTACAAGTAGGCTCTCATTTTCATCGCCCAGGCGGCTCCTTTTGTCGCTCTTCCAGCAGCGGATACATCAGCTTTAAGATTAGTGATTGCCAAATCATAGTCAGAATGAGCTTGCGCCCAGATTTCTTCTCTTGTTGCACGGGACATTGATCTTGCTTCCTCTGTAGAAATATTGGGAGAAAGAACCAATGGAACGCCACCGTATGATTCTGCTAAGATGGAGTAGGCCAATCCTCTTAGAAAATGAGCTTCACCAACATAAATCGCTTTTTCATCTTCGCTAAGTTCTGTTTCATCAATTACTTTAATCAGGTAATTGGCCCTATAAATAATACTGTAACTTCTGTTCCAACGAAAGGTTAGCATATCTCTATCTCCCGAAGATAGCTGGCCGTTTCCGATTTTGGTAATGGCCCTGTTTCCCCAGTTAAAGGCATTTGGAGTAGCTCCGTCAAGAATACCAAATCCGAATAATCCTTCATCGTATATCGATTTATCGCGTAAATCAGCATATATGCCATTTAACAGGTATTGAAGATCTTCCTCGTTTTCAGGAAAAATGGCTGAAGTAATCTTATCTTCAGGAGTAAATTCCAGAAATTTATCCATACATCCGCTTGTAAGAATCGTAAAAACGGAAATTAAGCTATATCGTAAAAGAAGTTTTCTCATGATGATTAAAAATTAAGATTTATTCCTAGTGAAAAGATTCTCGGAACCGGATACATGTCATAACCGTTGTCGAATGTGCTCCGTTCAGGATCAAATCCTTCGTAATCCTTGTTAACTAATGTAAATACGTTCTGTGCATTGGCATAAAAATAAATCTTTTGTAAGCCAAAGCGAGTAGCCAAACTTTCAGGGATGCTATAACCCAATTGAATGTTTTTTAACTTCAGAAAGCTAATATCATATACCCAATATGAATTATTTGAATTATCCCATGAATTGTCAAATTTAAGACTGGGTACTTTGGAATCATTGTTTTCGAGTGTCCACGCATCTCTCCATGTAGTTGAAATTACACCAACATTCGAGGTCATACTTGTTTGGTAGCCCCTGGTAAAAGCATTCACATCAGCAATTCCCTGAAGCAGGATATTCAAGTCGAAACCTTTAAAGCTAAATTGTGAGGTAAGCCCATATGTGAATTTGGGAATAGTGTTGCCCAGATTCTGGTAGTCGCGGTAGTCAAGTTTGCCGTCTTGGTAAACATCTTCAATTTTAATGTTACCCGCTTTGGGAGTGTAGCCGTTGGCATACATGTGCTCTGCAGCTTCCTCATCAGATTGATAGATTCCGATTGCTTTATAACCGTATAAGGATCTATAGGAATATCCTTCCCTGATCAGGTACAACTGGTCGGGAGAATTGCCACCCTGGAATTTTGTAACTTCATTGTCGATGAAGCTGAAGTTTGCACTGAGGTTGTATCCAAACTGGTCTCTACCGGATTTCTGATTACTGTAATTGGCTATTAGTTCAATCCCCTTGTTTACCATTTCTCCCACATTCTCGTAGGGAGAAGTTAAACCACCCATGGTATTTGGGTTGGGCAGCTGAACGATAATGTCGGAAGTAACTTTATTAAAGTAATCGGCTTCGAAAGTTAAGCGGTTATCCAGAAAACCCAGGTCTAAACCAATATCGAATGAAGTAGTGGTTTCCCAGGTAATGTCTTCATCTACCAGCGCGGTTACTGCAGCTCCAGGTGAATACGTGTCTCCGTACGTGTAACTTAAACCGGTTGACTGGGTAATTACGGTAAGGTAAGGCCAGTAACCCGAAATATTTTGGTTCCCCAACTGCCCCCAGGAAGCACGAAGCTTCAGGTTCGAAAACACGCCGAGGTCTTTAATAAACGCTTCTTCGTTCATTCTCCATCCGGCCGAAAATCCCGGAAAAATTCCCCAGCGGTTTCCTTCCGCAAAACGGGAAGAAGCATCGGCGCGTAGGTTGGCTTCCAGTAAGTATTTGTCAGCATAAGCATAATTGATACGTCCGAAATAAGAGAACATGCGTAATCCGGTCATATTACCGCTGTTATCATAGCCATCGGTTCCGGCGTTAACCTGGGTTAGGCCCTCTTTCGCCGGATTGGTACGACTGGCAGATAAGGACTTATTTGTGAGACTTTCTCCCTGGATACCGGCGATTGCTGAAAAATCGTGTTTGTCGATAAATCGTTTGCTGTAGTTCAAAGTACTAAAGAAATTATTGTCGACGGTGGTGGTCTGACTTCTGGAAACTGCCAAACCTCCACGGTTGTAGCCAAAATTCAGCACTTTATCTCCATCATCCGTGTATCCATAAACTGTAGAATTGTATTTATCGATCATGGTCCATTCGTTTGTTGTTGCAAACGTGGTCTTCCATATCAGTTCTTTGCTGAGTTTAATATCTGCCGAGACGTTAATAGACAAAACATTACTTTCATTTATTGCTCTTCCGTTAGCTGCATCAATAAATGGATTTCGGGTATCGAACAGAACAATTCCGTCGTTGGTTATTGCCTGGGCAGCACCATAGTTGCCATCTCTTGTGTACGGGGCTGTGTATGGCGGTGCCGTTGTTAAACTCTGCCACAACTCACTGTAGGTATATGGATTCTTTTTATTGTTTTTGATATAGTTAAAACGTCCGCCAATACTAAACCATTTGTTGACGTCGGAAGTAACATTTGCTCTTATTCCGTACCTTTTTGCTTCTGATCGGGGAGTTATTCCTTCCTGATCGAGGTAATTAAACGAAAGAAAAGAAGAAACTTTTTCAGAACCGCCACGGATTGACAGATTGTATTCCTGCACAGGAGAATTTTGAAAAAACTCGTCGTAGAAGTTGGTACTTGGGTATTTATATTTATCTGTAGAATTCCTGAAGTTCTCAATCATGTAATCGGGGTAAACTGCGGTAGAACCGCCGTTGATCAGCGCTTTGTTCCACATTTCCATATGCTCTGCACTGTTGCTGATTACGTCATACCTTCTTCCCAGCGATTGAATTCCATAATATGAATTTAAATTCACCTGCATTTTTTCGGATACTTTTCCCTCTTTCGTGGTCACCAGAATTACTCCATTAGCTGCTTTCGAACCATAAATTGCAGCACTCGAGGCGTCTTTCAAAATCGAAATGCTTTCAATATCATTTGGATTTACCTGACTAAACTCGCCTTCAACACCATCGATTATTACCAGTGGATTTGAATTATTCATGGTTCCCCAACCACGTACACGTATTTGAGCACCATCTGAACCGGGTTGCCCTGAATTTTGGCTTACCCAGATTCCCGGAACTTTACCACTTAGTGCCTGTGATGCATTGGTGATCGGCCTGTTTTCCATTTCCTCATCGAACGAAATATTCGCCACGGCACCAGTCATATTTACTTTTTTCTGTACACCATAACCAATCGCTACTACTTCATCTAAGCCAATGGCATCTTCAACCATTGTAATATTAATGGTTCTCTGATTTGTTACGGCTATTTCCTGCATTTTCATTCCCACAAACGAAAACTGAAGAATAGTTCCTTCAGTAACATCTTTTAGTGTATATTCTCCATCAAAATTTGTAACGGTGCCATTGGTTGTGCCTTTAAACAGTACTGTAACCCCGGGCAGCGGTTCTCCTTTTTCGTCGATTACCCTGCCTGACACTGATTTTTGCTGTTGAATACTTTTGACTTTTGCATTCATGTTTTCCGGCGAAAGAATGATTTGTTTCCCCATTACCTCGTAATGGATACCTGCTTCTTCTTTAATATCGTCCAGAATTTCGATGATGTTTTTGTTCTTAAATTCACCCGACACTTTTTTCTCAATATCAATGTTGCCGGTATAAAAAAAGCGGAATTCACTTTGGTCTTCTATCCTTATCAGAAATTCTTCCAGGCTGATCTTTTCAACCTTTAGCGATAGTTTGGTAGTTTGTGAGTAGGTTTCGGATGCGAATACTCCTACAAAGGATACGAGCATCAAAAAAACAGTAAGCTTCATAATTTTAAGCATTTTCAATACACACAGACTGAGTCCATGGATACTTCGATTTTTTTCCATAATTTTGAATTGGTTTGAATAAGTAACTATATTATTTATCAACTACATCAAAGGAGCAGGAAGTGCGAGTTCTTGCTTCTTTTCTTTTTGCCTGGTAGCTGAGCAGGAAAATTTGTTTTAGGTCATAAGCATAAGAATTTAGTTTGATCCGTTATTTTTTCTTGTTTATCGTAAACACCCTTGTTTTTTCATTAAAACTATAAGTAACCGGACTTGCCTTACTGATCATTTCCATCACCTCGCTAATGCTTTCCATTTCAATGGTTCCGGTGTACCAGAGTTCATCCAGTTCGTGGCCGGGGCATTCAATGCTCACGTTAGACCATCGCTCCAGTTTCTTTATAAAACGAGGAAATGGTTAGCGGTTAAATAGCAGTTTTCATTCTTTCCACGAAGTGAAGTACCTGGTTTCCACTTTTGTAACTGCAAAGCCTTTGTCTGTTTTTATTACTTGTTCTCCGGGGCGTAGGGTAACTTCATCTGTTTCACCGGTTGCCTTAAAGGCAACAATTCCTTCTTCCAGCGTGGTTTCAAAAGCATTGTCGTCGGTATAAGCTTTTACGTTAAAGGAGGTGCCCTTTACTTCCACATCGCCATAATTTGTTGTCACGATAAATGGATTGTTGTTTTTTCCCACGTTAAAATAAGCTTCGCCTACAAGTGTTACCGGCCGGGTATGTTTAAATTTAAGGGGATACGAAAGTGTCGTTTCTGAATTCAGCCAAACGAGCGAACCATCGGGTAAGGTTATGTTTGTTTTGGCACCGGGAGGAGTTACGATTGTTTGTATCTGGTCGGCCAGGTGGTTTTGCCCTGCTTTTTGGAAGAAGAAGACCGTGCTAACTAATAATGCAACTACCAAAACAGCAGCGGCACGTAAGCCCCAGGCGTAAATTTTTATTTTCCGTCGCATCGTTTTTTGATTTTCGAGCGATATGGCTTCTTTTATACGTTCATAAAGAGCCGGATTGGTTTTGGGGCTTACATCTTCAGCATTTATTTCCTTGTTCCAAAAAGGTTTCATCAGGCTGAAGATCATGAATTCATTTTTCTTATCGTGGATGAAATCAGAGACTTTCGGAAATTCATCGGGATGTAAAACCGAGTTATAATATTTTTTGAATAAATTCTTCATGTTGTGTTTTCTATTAGTTAATACACAGCTAAAAGGTTTATCCCTGGCGAAAAATCAAAAAAATTAGAAAAAAAGATAGAAGAAGAGCACCGACATGAGGCCCATTTCCTTGAGGTACTTTTTTAAGTGTTTGATAGATTGGTTGATATGGTATTCTACCGTTTTTGTTGAGATGCCTAGTTTTTCTGCAATTTCTTTGTGAGAAAGACCTTCCTCGCGACTTAGGATAAATATTTCTTTTTGGCGTTCGGGGAGCTCATTTACTAAAATGTTCACTTTTTCTTTCAATTCGAGGTATTCAACTTGCTCCATCTGGGAATATTCTTCTGCTAAGGAAAGTTTAAGGATTTCTCCTTTAATGTTTTCGTTGTTCAGGCGGCTTCTGAGTGCGTTTAATAAAAGGTTCCGGGTGATGGTAAAAATAAAGGAATTGAAGGTAGCAGCAGAGTTTATTTTTTTCCTGTTCAGCCAGATTTTTACAAACACTTCCTGCAGGATGTCATCAATATCTTCTTCTATTTTTAAAAAGGAACGGGAAAAGTTGTATAAACGAGGATAGTAGTGATTAAATAAATCTTCGAGTGGCGCCTCATTGTCTTTAGCCAGTTCTGATATTATTTTATCCAGGTTTATTTTGTCAGTCATTGAAGTCTGTTAGTTAGCACAAACATATAATTTTTTTGTGATTTCTTTGCAGAACTAAAAATAGCTTCTATATTTGCAGCGCCTTTCTGAAAAAGGGGGCGCGTTCAGAAACAAGAAAACATTTTTAGGGCGATTAGCTCAGTTGGTTCAGAGCATCTGGTTTACAC
>JBKDZK010000729.1:0-2041 GCA_047971205.1 Draconibacterium sp. | reverse complement strand
TTTTTTTTTGAAGAAAAACCTTAAAATCGGAAATTGTGAATCAGATTTTAAGGTTTTTGCTGATGGGGATATATACCCAAAACAAATAACTTTTCAGTTTTTTCACTCGTTCTTTTCCCCTTTTTCTACACCAAAATTTTAAACCGTAGCTATGGCTATGCCTGAAAATTTTGACTTGAAAAAGAAAAAAATAAATTCGTCAAAATTCCCGAAAAGCTATCTGCATTGAGTATATTTTGCTGGCATTGAAGTTCCGGTACGAAAACTATGAATCGAAACCCGGGATGTTTGCCCAAATACAGGAAGAAACCTGACAACAACGCCTCGACCAGCGCCTGTGGGGGCTTTTCCTTGAAATGGTACGGGTGGTTGCAGGAATTTTTGAAGAAACGGATGTACAAATACTGTTTGAAAAAATAATGCAGGATGAGAGGCTTTACCAAAAAGTACAATGTTTATGGGGAAAGGGACGAAAACCACCAGGAAGCGGCATAAAGACAAATGGAAAGCATAACGCATCAATAAGCAATCGATAAGCAAATCAAATAAAATCACAAACAACTGAAACAAAAAAGGTTATATTTTACTGCGAAACTTTAGTACTTTAATAATCCCGAACAGTAAACTTATTCCCCCTTAATTTCTTTCAAACATTCACTTGGACTTTTACCGTAATATTTTTTAAAACTTTTAGAAAAATAGGAAGGGGCAGTGAATCCAACCTGATAGGCTATTTGAGCAAGGTTGGTATCTGTCATTTTCATTAAATGAACTGCTTTTCTTAAGCGAAATAAAGTAATGAATTCAACAGGAGAATAGTTGGTTAAAGCTTTTACTTTCCGGTATAACTGAATTCGAGACATGCCCAATTCGGTGCTCAAAAAATCAACACTAAGTTCAGAGTTCTCAATGTGTTTTTCTATCTGTTCCTCCAATTTATCAATAAATAATTTCTCCGGTTTTAAAGTAGAAATAGAAGTATCATTCGTGTCATCAATTGAGCCAAATGTTGCTTTTAATTGCTTTCTGCCCTCAATCAAATTACGGATGCGTACTTCAAGCATCTCAAAATTCACGGGTTTTGAGATATAATCATCTGCCCCGCTTTCATAACCTAAAATTCGTTTTTCATCCTGGGCATTAGCGGTAAGTAAAATAATCGGAATGTGACTGGTTGACAACTCTTTTTTTAGATGACTGCACATTTCAACGCCATCGATACCAGGCATCATTACATCACTAACAACCAGGTCGGGCACATAACGTACCGCTTTCCTTATCCCTTCAATACCGTCTTTGGCTTCCAGTACACAATATTTTTCTTTCAGAAGTGATTTTAGGTACGAACGTATTCCAGGATGATCGTCAACCAGTAAAACAGTGGTTTTTCCCTCATCGTATTCATCATCAAAAGTATATGAATCTTCACTCCCGATTATTTGCATAATAATGTCCTGTACCTCATTTTCAGTTGCAGGTGCTATTGTTTCAGAAGATTTTTCTGGTTCGTTATTTACAATACTTTCTTCTTGTTTGACCGGGATAGAAAAAGTAAAGCAAACAAAACCATTGGGATTGGAAACATTAATATTTCCACCATGCAGATTGACGTAACCTTTAACGAGTGCCAAACCTATTCCTGAGCCGCCAGTCTTTGAACCAGCCTGATAAAAACGGTCGAAAATTTCTTTCATTTTACTAGCCGGAATAGACTTCCCTGAATTAATTACCTGCACTTTTACAGAATCCTTTTCATCAATAAGTTCCCGTTCAATCCGTACTTTTATTGTACCTTTTCCCGGAGTAAATTTGAACGCGTTGGATAATAAATTGGTATAAATCCGTTCCATCTTCTCCACATCAAAATCGATAATAAAATCACTTTCAGGAGCAGTTTCCATCCTGAAATCAATTTGTTTTTGTTTTGCCACCTCTGCAAAAAGTCCGTTCCAGTCTTCAAAGTGCCTTTTCAAATCAGCAGAAACAGGAGAAAAATCGTGTTTCCCCAATTCATACTTTCGGAAATCAATTATTTGCTCAA
>JBKDZK010000728.1:0-1675 GCA_047971205.1 Draconibacterium sp. | reverse complement strand
TGGAGGTATTTTTAATATTCTTCTCTTTACGAATCTGACTGATACATGCATTTTTCACCAACACATATAGATAAGCCCGTAAGGCATTCTCATCATTAAATTCCTCACTGTCCTTCTGCCAGAGTTTCACAAAGGCTTCCTGAGCAATGTCTTTTCCTTTTTCGTCATCTTTTAAAATACGGGAGGCTAACATACACATAGGCGGAAACAAGCGTTCAAAGTAGCCTCTGAATGCAGGACTGTTATATTCAATAATTTGTCCCGACACCTTCATATCTTATTGCTTATGCTTTTATACAACTCATTTTTGAAAACCTACGCCCCTACTCTAAAAAGTGAGCCTCCCGGCAAATATATAAATATTCTGCAGGGTTGGATAAAAACTTATTAGCCGATTACTGGTTTACCCCCTGCTATTTCATTCATATCTGCTGATTAACCACTAAAAATCAACCAAAATATGCTACACCACATTTTTAATAAAACACCATCAACATAAACCGTGCCGTACATATGTAAAAATTTAGAACAGATACCGCATAACTAAACGCTAACAACCATATTACTTGCCAGCATTTCAAAATATTTCATTAAAAATATTTTTAGGCTCTACACCAACTTCTTTTACATCCCTCTCGACAATCATTTTACGCTTGCAGAATTAAAGCGATTGCAAGCAATGAATTAGTTTTGAATAATTATACCGCTATATTTATCATTTTTTGATAATTTTACGCCTCCATTCAAAAAAACCATATTAAAGTGACAAAAACAGATAGTCAATTCGACCACGTCATTAACATTTGCAAAGACATCTTTGAAAAGAAGATGAAAGATTATGGTACAGCCTGGCGCATATTAAGGCCTTCGAGCATGACCGACCAAATTTTTATTAAGGCACAACGCATCAGAAGCATTGAAACCAAAGGCACTTCAAGAGTGGATGAAGGGATTCGTGATGAGTTTATTGGCATCGTTAACTATTGTGCCATGGCCTTGGTGCAGCTCGAATTACAACCGGCCGAACAGCCTGAAATGGATCATGATGAGGCACTCAAATGTACCTCAATAACATCTATGGCGCAAAGGCTCTGATGGAGAATAAGAACCATGACTATGATGAGGCCTGGCGCAAAATGCGGGTGAGCTCATTTACCGACCTTATACTGATGAAGTTGCACCGCACCAAACAAATTGAGGACAACCAGGGACAAACACTTATCTCAGAAGGCATTGACGCCAACTATATGGACATGATAAACTACGCCATATTTGCCCTCATCAAGCTGGAATTTCCGGAAGACGAAGAAACCGCTTAAATAAAATAACAGATGCTCAAGTTGATAAGCCGCCTTTTAACAGGTGCCATTTTAGTTTTTTCAGGTTTTGTTAAAGCCGTTGATCCCAAGGGGAGTGCTATAAAAATTGCCGAGTACCTTGAAGTAATTGGCATACACGATAGTAATGGAATCGCCATTATCTTATCAATCGCCTTGTCAACCGTTGAATTTATCCTTGGCTACCATTTGTTATTGGGCTTTAAAATCAAACGGGTGGCTTTGCCTGCACTGCTATTCATGGCAGGCTTTACCATTATCACCTTTTTTATAGCCCTGTTCGAGCCAGTTTCAGATTGTGGCTGTTTTGGTGATGCCATCAAACTCACTAACTGGGA
>JBKDZK010000727.1:0-2142 GCA_047971205.1 Draconibacterium sp. | reverse complement strand
GGCGATATGAAAGTTTCTTTAAGGTCTTGTTTGGAAGGATGGGCGAAGTACCCTTTAGCTTTAAGGAATAGATATTTTCTGTAATAGTAGTTCAACTCATCCTCGTTGGAGGAAGTTAATTTTGGGGAGATGGGTTTCCCATTAAGCTTCTCTTCAATGACATCTTTTAGAATTGGCGATATTAGGATAATTTTTTTGAGGTTAGTGTCAAAAAAATATAAGTTGTTATTTAAGGTTTTTGAAAACATGTTCAATTGAGTTTACTTGTAGCTTAGGTGCCACTGTTATTGACACCTAAGCTTATATTGCAAAAATTAGATACAATCACCTGCCCAGAATCCATCTTCCCGATCAAAACCACTATAAGGAGTATAAGTTGTATTATTTGCATTTCTATTTACTGTTGTGTTGTCGAAGTTTTGTTGGTCGCATCCACAAGCACAAGAACCGGAACAATCTCCTTGACCTCCTATTAGTTTTTCCATTTCTCTATTTTCGATCCTATCCTTGCTCAATTGGTTCAATTTTAATTTTCCTAATTTTTTCATAATTAATTGATTTTTAATTTTAAACTTGTTGTTTAGCTGTTCTGTTTCCGGTTACATAGCCTAATCGAATTATGCAAAAAGGCCGGGCTTGGCCGTTCCCGGTACCCGGTTAAAACATTATCTTTGCCGTGTCCCTCCTTTCTCCCTGTAATAAGAGGGAATGGTGGAGGTCGGGCAGGAAGTAGTAAGTGTTTTTGAAGTATAACTTCCTGCCCTTTTTCCCTTGATTAATTGTATCTGTGTTGATTGTTTCATTTTTATATTAGTCGTGTGTTTGTAAGTTTAAATAAGTTTGATTGCTCTATTGTTGTTTGTAATTAGTTGTAAATTTCCAAGGTCGCTTCTCCCATATGGTGAGCAGTGTAATAGTTTTGCCAGTTGGCGTGCGCATTTTCATCTAGCTTTCATTTTAGGGGCGTATAGTTTAATAATTGCCTAATAGCCTTATATAGTTTCCTGTGTTGTTATTTTCAATCCTAATAGCTCATTGGTACGCTACTGCAAAGAAGAAACTAATGCACTTTTTTGTTCTCAAACAGTTCGATTAATCCAGTGGGGGTATAAGAACAAACAATTGGCAGCGAATGCTGCATCATTTTCAATGTTACGTAACTACATTGCTTAAAAACAGATGGAATCACCCCAATGTTGGCTATCCGGTAATGCTGTTTAACCTTCACAGGCTTTAATCTACCTACGAAATGAATACATCCTAAATTGGGGTGGTACAATTCCTTATATTCCTGGTATTTACTACCACCAACCAAAATGAGTTTTAGGAATGAATGATCATTTGTTAAGCATGTTTCCCCTTCTTGAGAAATGTATGAATGGTTTCGCGGAAATTGCAAGCTCTTGGTCTTTCTGTAGTATTTAGCTAGCATGTACATGCAGGAGGGGCCACAGTCCATGGCATCTAGTTGTATATAATTGGGGAATGTTGCTGCGATATTTATGTTTTGCAATCTAATGACTATCTTAGTTAATACTACATACATACTTTGTTTTATTCCTTGTACTTCATCACCATAATCACAGGATTTGATCCTTCATTCAATCCTGAAGCAATTTCTTTCAATTCACCCTTCAATTCATCGTTTTTATAGGCCTCAACAAGCTGGTAGGCTTCAAATATCTGAAAGGCCGCAATTTCGGCGTTTATCGGGTGTGAATTCATATCTACAGTTTTTCTTTTTACAAAGTCACCATTGACTACGGTTGGATTAAATACAGCGTTCTCCTGCTTATCGTACATTAAGTCATTGTTCAGAAATCCTTTTCGTGTTGTAAAGTCAAATTCTTTTCTTACCGTTGTCATAAAACAATAACGATCAGTTATTGTCCCCATCGTCAGAAATATTTCAGGATCAATAGTCGGTTTTTTCACAAAAAACGGGATTAGTTTATTCTCTTTAGGACTATAGTTGTACACCGTGTCTGAAGATGTCTCAACAAGTAGCCAAGTGTCATGGTATGGAATTGTTGGCGAAACAAATGTTGAAACAGTCCTCTCCCCGTCATTTATAAAGGGGGTTTTAATTACATCAAAAGGAATTGTAATATTCCGGGTGATACTCCCATCTAGTTTAGATAC
>JBKDZK010000726.1:0-5811 GCA_047971205.1 Draconibacterium sp. | reverse complement strand
GTCCTGAATAATGTGGGAAGTCAGGAAAACGGTTTTGCCTGTTGCCGTCACGTATTCGCGCAGGTAATCAACAAACAAACGGCGGTAGCCCGGGTCGAGCCCCATCGAAAAATCATCAAGGATGAGCAGTTCCGGGTCCTGTGCCAGGATGAGGCCAAGTGCCACCTGCGACCGCTGTCCACACGACATGGTCGATAGCTTTTGTTTCCGGGTGACTTTCATCCGGTTCATTAACTCCCAGTATGGTTCGCTTTTCCAGTTTGGAAAAAAACTGGAATAGAATTTTTCGATTTGTACAATGTTGAAATAACTGTGCTGCACATGCCCTTCGAGCAGCAAACCAACCCTTGCCTTGGTAGCCGGAGTCAATACCCGCATGTCCTCTCCAAATAAACGACAGGTACCTGCATAGGGCTTTAAGTACCCGTTAAGGATATTGATGATGGTTGTTTTTCCGGTCCCGTTTTTACCCAATAGACCGAGAATTTTACCCTGTTCTACGGTAAAATTCAGGTTCTCGTAAATAAGGCGTTTCCCGTAGTAGTGTGTAATGTTTTCACATTGAATGACAGAATTCATATATTTAATTATAAAACAGTTTCGTTGTTTGATGTTTTAAAAAGAACAACCAATACTAAAGCTGACAGTATTGAAGAAATCCCCTTTGCTATATTCGATATCGCCAGCTTTCATTCGTTCGTAGTTGACCCCGGCAAAAGCCCTAATTTTGTTTTGCCTAAGCAAGCGGGCGTATTTAAACCCGGCTTGCGCGATTATACTGGCAGCGGTTAAATACTCGTATTCGCGGTACAGATTGAAGTCGGTACTGCGGTAATTGGTCGAGGTGTCGGTTGAACCGGCATAATTACCGGCGTCAAGCACTGTGCCGCTACCGGATGACAAAAGAGTACCCAATAAAAATGTATATTGGTTTTTTCCGGAAACGATATTGCGTTTTACCTGCGCCTTTCCCATTAGCTGGTTGACCGTTTGGTTCCGGTAAAGCGGATAAAAAGACACTTTTTGTTCCCGGCTTTTATAAGCGGCTCCCGCCACAAAACTCCACGCCGGGTTAAAACCGTCATAGCCCGAATGAAGCTGGTATTCGACAGCAGCCTCCAGGTTTGTGCGTACCAATACCTTTGTTGGCGCATAATACTTCACATATTCGATGCCCGATCCCGGATCTACATCAAAGTAGTAATTTGTTTTCCAGTTCTCCAGTTTCTCGTTCGATGCCTGAAGATGAAGCTGGTGCAAAACCTTTGGAGAGCGGTACAGCAAGCTTCCCCGGTAGGCCAGAATATCGACGCTATGATCGGTGTAAACCTTGGTCTGGTCCGATTGCACGCCAAAATAACCTTCGCGTTTGTTTAGCGTGAATTCGTTAAAATAACGAAGCCGGGGCTTGATGTTCAGGTTGACTTGAAGTGAAAGCCCGTTGGTTTTATCAACGAGGGGGTTGTTGTCGCCTTCGCCGGTGAAACCTTCCGAGCCAAAACCTTCGACCTGCCCCCAAAACGTTCCCCACGATATAAGCGTGCTGTAGGTACGGTCGGTATTTCCATAGGTGTCGAAGTTGGTTTCTTCAACCCGTTTCCGGTAGTTGTAATTCAAGCCCACTTCGCCCAATGCGCCAAGCTGGTACAGAACACCCAGCGACAGGTTTAAGTCCATCAACATGTTCAAATGCCTCATGTCTTTCTTTTTTACATAGTTGGCCGACAGGTAATCCATCTTTCCGCCAACGCTTATTTTTTTACCCAGGTCGATGGCCGTTGCCCCGGTCAGGTGATAGCTTTCCATCGATTTTTCGCCCCGTGTTGTATCTGCATATTCAACCAGGTTGAATGGGGCAAAATCGGGGTCGATCCAGGCTGATGCCCCCATGTTTTTTCCGGTAAAATTGGTATAGCTGATGTTTCCAAACAGTACCACCTTCTTGTTGAGCCTGAAATAGGATTCAGCCAGTGCTCCGTAAGAATAGCTTTGGTCTGACTGGTTGTAATTAACAAACGAGCCTTTGCCGGAAACACCCGAAAAACTAATTTCCGAAATGGTATCAACCGGCATGTATTTCAACCCGGCTGCATTATTGCTCTGTAGCCAGACTTCCGACTGGCGGACAAAGTTCAAATCGGTCCAGACAGACTTTTCCTGGGCAGAAGAGTAGAAGGCAGAGCAAAGAATTGCCCCGCCTATGAATGCTGCTATTTTTACCGTTTTGTACATTAAAACTAATCTCTCAACGAAGCCTGGCTTCTTTGGTGGAAATCGTTGCTTGAGTTATTGGTATCCATAAAAACAATACGTGCACCGTTAGCGATAGATGCTTCTGCATCAATTCCGCTCGGGTCGGTGCTGCTTACGCCATCAACCTCCGTTCCATAGGCATAGTTGTAAACCAGCTTGTCGGCATTTTCAGCAATGGCTTCAGTAGCTGCCTTATCCACATTGCGGTACACCGTGTAACCGAGGCGTCCGGTCAGGGAAACATTTCCGGCATCCACGCCATCCGGAAAACGTTTTGAATTTTCATAACCAGCGCGGAAAACCTCCACGCCGTCTAAAATCCATTCGGTATTCATTTTTTTAGTCCAGGTACCCTCTTCATCGGTATAGTTAACAGTGCTTGAACTATAAGCTTCGGGAGTAGACCCTTTTGTGGTACAGATAAAGAAAGCAGGGCTAGAGTTACTAAACACCCAGGCATTACCTAAGCCCCACCGTTGAATACCCAGATACTGGCTGGTAGGGATACTGGCATCAGGAGCTACGTATTTTGAATGGGTGAGCTGCACACCGTAATCGTAAAGCACCCAGTATTCTGAATTGGCCAGATTGACTGACTTGCTATAAGTAAGGGTATGATCGATAGCCCCGCACAATGCGATAACCATTTCTTCGCCCGGCTCTAACGAAACCGCCGACTGCGTAAAAGGAATGGCATTGGTTGCCGGCACCCATCCTTCATTGAGGTAGTTTAATACTCCATCTACCAAATACTTACTTGTAGAATTTGAATTATACGGCGATAAAGATCCAAGGCAAATATTGTCTAAACTCGCTGTTTGATCGGAGTTATTGTAAAGGATCACGTACTGATCGTTGCTATAATAACCCGAGCCATCATCATTCGGACAACCGCTGATGTACAGCTCTTTGATGATGATTTGCCCTGAAATAGTTTCTGTTAACTCCAGGTTCACCGTGGTTGACGTACTTGCAGATTCGCTTAGAACAATACCATCCTTTGTAGTGCTATAGGTATAAACATATCCGTCTCCTGCCCGTTTATCGCTAACCGAAGCCTGGTATGTTCCCGGGCTGACAATAAAATCAGCGAGCCCTTCGGCTGTTGTTTGAGCCACAAGTGTTTCCTGCGAATTGGAAAGCAACACTGTTATGCCTTCGATTACGTCATAACTGCTTCCTGAAGGGTAAACTAACTGGAAACTCACTTCAATTTTTGAATCGGTACGCCCCAGGTAGCTTTCGGTCAACTCAAGGGTTACCGCGAGTTCCGTTTCGCTTACGGTAATGTTGCTTTTGGTACCGGTATACTGGTAGGCATAAACCTCGTCAACCACCCGGTCTTCGGTAACGGTCGCTTCGTAAATTCCTTGTGGAACCTGAAATGTAGCATTGCCCGTCGCATTGGTGTTCACTTGGTATTCTTCACCGGTGCCACTTGTGAGCATCACTTTTACGCCTTCCGTGGTTTCAGTTTCACCCGGATAACTTAACTGCACTTTTACGGTTGTAAAATTAAACTCATCGTCGTCCTTACACGAGTAAGCCAGAACGATGGAGCAGATGGATAGAAAATAAAGTAATTTTTTCATCGATGTATAGTATTAAATTATTAAAAACAACTGGTTCAGAATTTGAGTTTCGTGGATATCCCGTAATAGAAACCGGGGATGAATGAGCGGTACAGGCTCATTTCACTATCGCTCCCCGTCAACCTTACTTTTCCAAGGTTTTGCGTGAAATTGCGGGCAAAAAATGAAACAGAGGCTATGTCTCCAATTTCTTTAGTCAGGTTGATATGGGCTGAATAGTAAGCCGAAATTCTGTTCGCATTGAAATAGTTCTTGTAACTGGTCTTTTCAACTAATCTGGACAATTCGGTGTACAATGCAGGATCGTTTTCTTTGGCCCACAAGAACTTGTCTTTGAATGGTATTTTTGTATTCATATCATCCCAGGTGGTATAATAAAGCGGATAAATACCCACATACTCATTCCGGTTATAAATATCAGTGTCATCGCCAACATAGTCCCCTCTGTTCTCCAAAACAAAGCCTCTTGTGCCCTCTTCATACTCGCTCAAACGCTGACTGTAATCGTATAACGAAGACTCGATTTTCAGGGTCACCACCATCCTGACTTTTGGGATGTGGGTCTTGATGGTTAGGTTGGTATTTACTTGTTTGGAGATACTACCGTTTGAATAGAACGTAGATCCGTTCACGGATCCGGCATAGTAGCCAATATATTTGTAAGGTTCGCCGTTTGCCATAAGCAGGCTTGAGCTTGAAGCAAAAATATGTTCTTCCAGACCTTTGTAATAATAAAAATTACCATCCACCCGGAAAGATGTGCTTAAAGCATCCACCCTGGCAAAATCGATAATCCAATCGACTCCCATCCGCGTTACCGACGAGCCGTTGGTGAACCTTCTACGGCCCTGAAACTCTTTTATGGTTTCATAGTCCAACTCGTAGCCGGCATAGGTTCCGCTCACATCATGAATGGTGACAATCCCGGTTGTTTGATCGATTGTAAAGCGCCTGTCGCCAACCGGGATTGGGCTGTTTTCAATCGCAGTTTGATTGGTCTTGTTATAAGAGTAAGGTGAATAAACCGTCTCGTAAATGTAGGGATCAACTGTTTTGTTTCGGTAGGCCGACACATTGATTTTGGTCCCTTTTACGTTTGCGTTGAATCCAATTTCAACCTGGTTGTTGTACTGGTATTTCAAATCGGGATTGTACAGGGTGGTGCTGGCCTGGTTGTAATAAGCATAATAAGCCACATTATCGGCATTTGAGGTGGATGCAAAAGCTTGTCTGTCGGAATAGGCTGGCTGGGGGTGCAGCACGCCGAGGCTGGGCAGTTTCACCGATTTTCCCCAGCCAGCATACACGCTAAAACTTTGAACCAATGTTGAGTGGCCGTTTTTCTGTTCATACTTTGCATTCACACGCGGGGAAATATTGCTCACCCAACCATATTCTGAACGGCTAATGTACGTATTGTCGGAGCGCACTCCGGCAACCAGTTCCACCTTCGAGTGTTTATCCAGCGCTTTCGTCAGTTTATCTTCCAGGTAAATGCCCAGATTGTTGGTATGCGGAACCTCACTCAAAGCATACGGTCGCCACGTTGGTGCATAGCGCATGTCATCATAATACGTACCTTTTCCCAGGTTGCCACTGTTGCTGTAATCAATCCCGAACAGGACTTTATTAGTGTAGTTGCCGAAACTGTTCACGCGGTCTGCTTTTATCTTTGTCGCAAAGTCAATCAGTCTATTGTCATAGTATTCTATCTCGTACCAGTAGCCGGTAGGCAGGAGAATGACCGGGGCGTTGGGATCTTCGTCGTATTCTGTGGCAATAAAATAGCCCGTTTCTGTGGCATGGTTGGCAGGCAAGGTTGCCGCACTGCTTTTGCGTTTCTTGGTCTCTGACAGCTTGTTTGAATAGTTGACCGAGGTGGAGAATTCCAGGTTGCTGATCCAGTTTTTATTGAGGAACCACCTGGCAGCAAGCTGCCCCCTCGCAACATGGTCTTTTGTTTTTG
>JBKDZK010000725.1:0-1736 GCA_047971205.1 Draconibacterium sp. | reverse complement strand
GTTACACTGATTCCACCGGAAGAATATTCAATTATTGGTTCAGGTAGCCCAGCCTTTTTACATTCGTTTATGATTTTTATTGTTCCACGTCCCCATGCTTCAATTAGTCCACCTTTGAAGACTGCACTCGCAAGAATTGGATTGTGCGGACGAGATGAATGTTTCTTTTTCAAATCTTCAAATGTCAAGTCTTCTGGCAATGAACCTTCATTCCAAACAATCAGTTTATCATCGTAAACACTTATTTGAACGGGAGCTCCCATATAATCCCGATGAACGATTGCATTCAAAATAACCTCACGAATTGCTTCATAAGGATATTCCCAACTTTCTACCCGTTGTAATCCTTTGTAAGAGATTGGAGAAACAAAAAACTTTCGGTCAAGAACTTCCAGGACTTTATCCGCCAACTGAAAAGCATTTCCTTCAATTACTTCCTGAAAACGCAAGTCATCATCAGTTTGTCCAAACTTGCCAATTTTCACAAAAGCATTTATGAAAAACCTACATGGATTTTTACCAAACAATAGTATTGCCGAACGTTTTAGATTACCATCTTCCAACAGTAAAAGGTTGTCAAGTATTTGCACAAGGTTTTCTTCCTCGTCAATAAACGGCAATCTTTTACTTGCAGTAGCTCCTTTCTTAAAGGCTCCAATTGCAGAAAGGTCAATGTCTTCAAAATTTGCTCGTGGCTCAACAACATCGTCCCACGTTTTTCCTGCTTTCTTAAGCAGAAGATTATTTAGGGCATTTCCTTTAAGTTCTTGTTTGGTGCTTCCACTTCTGTAATGATATTTGCCCTGATAAGAAATAAGAACATCATAAGGCTTTATATCAATTTCAATGTACTCTTTACCATCTTCCTCTTTTAAATCGACATCACAAATAATTCCAAGTTGTGTTTGAATTTTGTTAGGAATATCCTCCATTAGTCGCTTTGCCTTTGCAATACCGACAATTTCTCCATTGTCATTTTTGCCAATGATTATTTTTCCACCTTTGGCGTTGGCAAAACCACAAATCCATTTGAGGTATTCATCCCTCCAACTTTCTTTCCATTCTATATTTTGACTCTCTGGCATCTATATTAATAGTTTGTTATAATATCGTTTTCGTTGTTTGAACATCTTTTCAAAGTAATCAATTTTTGAGTCACGATAATCAAATATTACGGGGGGATTCTTTGAACGTTGAATTCGTCCAATATATTGAATTAATTTTCCCTCGAAAGCAAATGGATAAACAATGAATAAGCACTCCAAGTTACTAATATCAATACCTTCTCCAAAGTATTGACCCGTAGAAATTACAATTTTGAAATGTCCCTGTTTTATTTGTTCAATTTTACTTTTTCTGGCACTTTCCGCATCATCTCCATGAATTGTAATCGTTTCATATTTGTCTTTTAAGTAAAGATTCAGAATGTCAACGTGTGTCTTGCGTTCTGATAAAATCAGAATAGTTTTGAATCTTTTTGCATTGTTTTCAATATCCTTAATAATCAGCGAATTTCTTTGGGTGTCATGAACCAAGATTCTCGAAATAGTTTCGTATTTGTCAATTTTATAATCGAAAGGTGCAAACAGTTCTGTTTCCTTGATGTTTATCTCTGTTTGTATCTATTCAGGTCTATCCAATGTAGCAGCTAATTTGAATGGCGTCAACGGGTTTTGGTTATTTTTTATTGCAGTGTCACATACTGACCTTAGAATTGCATAATTTGCTGCCCCCTT
>JBKDZK010000724.1:0-3833 GCA_047971205.1 Draconibacterium sp. | reverse complement strand
CAGGTTCCCTTTGCTAAAGTCAGCACAACGGTTCTGAAGTTGGAACAGGAGCCGGTTTCTGTGGCACAACACAAAGTTCTTGTAAGGGCAAACGGTAAGATTAACCTGGATAACCAAGAATACGATTTAACGGAGTTTGAAGCGAAACTCAGGGAAATGGGCAACCAACCCGCAAAAACAAATGTTGCGTTGGAAGTTGAAAACGAGGTTACGTATCTTCAGATAGAGACCGTAAAACGCATGCTAAAGGAAGAAAATATCGACCAGGTTGGTTACAGTATCCAGCGCCATTCGGTTCGGGAAACAAATCCGGGAACAAAAACAGGAGAACCCATGTATGCATTTAGTTTTGGATGGAAGGGTGGTGATCCAAGTCTGGATAGAGCTAAACGGGCCGCTGAAGAGTTCCTTTCTGGAACAGGTAATCGGAGTTTGTACACCAGCATATCCCCCGATAAAAACGCTACGCAAGCAGAAATAGATGCGGTAACGAAAGTGTTACTGGAGGCCGGTTTTCTGAAGGTGGATGTTCGGCGAAACTAAAGTTAAAGTTCTTCGGAGAGTGTAAGTTTCACTCTCAGTTTTTAAATCATTTAAATCAGAAACCCTATGAAACAATTGTTTATTGCCATTGTCCTGGTAATGGTTTGTCATGCCTTGTTGGCTCAAAAAGGGCAGGTAACCAAGGCTGTCGCTTACAAAGATTTGGGCGAGTTGGAGAAGGCCATGGAATGTATACAATCAGCTACTGATCCTGCAAATGAGAAATCAGAGAAGTCGGTTAGCTGGCCGCGAACCTGGCAGGTACAGGGCGAAATATATCAGGCGATTTATAAATCGGGCGATAAGAAATACGGCACTTTAAGCAGCGATCCTTTAACCGATGCTTTCGGTTCGTATAAGAAGGCTGTAGGGTTGGATACAAAACATCGATACGAGAAAAGTTTGAAAGTGAACCTTGTTTTATTGGTCAACGACTTGCAGAGCGATGCAATAAATTCATACAACGACAGTGTATATAATAAAGCGTTAACCCGTTTCGAACAAATACTGGAAATTAATGAAATGCCTGTTGTGAAGGATGATAAAGACGCTTTGGTTGACACAGCCATTATTTATAATTGCGGACTGGCAGCGATGAATGCCCAACAGCACGACAAAGCTATTCATTATTTGGAAAGAGCAGCAGAATTGGGGTACAATGAGGAAACCGCTCTCATCTGGATTGCCAAAGCATACGAAAGTGAGCAAGATACAGTAAAAGCACTGGAAACCTTGCAGAAAGCATTGCTCAAATATCAGAACGATGAAAGAATCATGAACAGCATGATTCAGATTTTATTAAACCTTAACAGGCGAGATGAGGCGATCCAATATCTCGATATTGCGATTATCCAAAAACCGGATAATATAGATTATTATCTTACCAAAGGAGACTTGTATAATAAAATTGATGATGAAGAAAATGCAATAAAACTTTACGAGGAGGCGTTGAAAGTAGATTCAGTGAATTTTATTGCTTTGTACAATCTTGGTGTTATTTATTATAACCGGGGAGTTAAACAAGTTGAGTTGGCAGCAGATGTTCCGGTAAATGATCAGGAAGCCTATCAGAATGCGATTAAAAAGTCAGAAACCTGGTGGGGGAAATCATTGCCGTATATGGAGAAATGTCACCAGATAGATTCAAATGATAAAGTTATACGTGAGTCATTGAAAAACGTCTATTACCGTTTAAAGATGATGGACAAATACAAGGAAATTCAAAACAAATGATAACGGGGTCATTGAGTTGTCGAATTCAAGCGATTCCATGAGTAAGTAGCTTTTCTTTTATCACCGTTAAAACTGAATAAAGAATGTTGGGTTTTGGCAGAAGCTCATTTGAAAGTGATTAATTCGAGGTTATGTAAAGTTGTGGCACAGTATGTGTTGCCCCGGAAACACGATCCTCTTAATGTGATTGTCAATGAAACATATAAAGAAACTGAAGATCTTACGGGCAAATAAAGATTTGTCATAAGTTGGAAAATTAAGTTTGACAGAAAGCCCGGAGAGCCGGGCTTTTTTATGGCTGACAATTACGGGTTATGCGTTAATTATTGGGATTGCATGTAACCTTCTGAAATATTGTGACATGTTGTTTGGTATTTGTTTGATTTGATTCAATTGATAATCACGAATGTCCTGAAAGGACTTAACATGAATAACCGTGTGTGAAACGCACGGTAGAAAACGGATTCGAACACCAGCCCTGAATAGGGTTGAATAAAATAAAAAAAGAGTGTTACTGTCACGTGTAATTCCTATTGGGAAGAGATAACCTTCATTCAAGCACCATCGGTTGTTCCGCCAGCTAACGGATATTCAAATCCAGTCCTTTTGCAAAGAGGATATTTCAGTTTCTGTTTTTGCGTTCTTTGCGTGAAAACTACTATTGCAATACTCTGCTACCTGTTTCGCTTGCTTCTTTTAAAATAGGGTTTTGGTTTTTTGGTGAAATTCCACGTAAGTTTGGTTCCAATCATTCGGGGCGGGCCGGGAACAAAAGTAGGCACTCCAAACAAACTTCCGGTGTTTCCGGCACTGGTAATGTATTGTTCATCCAGCACATTGCTGGCCCACACCGAAAGGATAAGATTCGGATCATTCAATTCCAGTCCACCGTTGATGTTTAGCAAACCGTAAGCATCCTGTTCGAGCCCCGGAGTGTTGGCATCTTCGAAGTACATGTGCGATTTCCAGGCATACGATGGCGTTACAAAAAGCTGAATGGTGGGCGTGATGTTCACCCGCGCATGAAATCCAACGTTCAGGCTGTGTTCGGGCGCGAGGCTAAACACATTGCCGGCGTATTCCTGGGTTTGTCCGTCCACATCGGTAGAGTCGAATTCGGTCTTTAGCCAGGCGTAATTGGCAAATAAGTGAAGCTGCTCGATAACCGCTACCCGAAGATTGGCTTCCGCTCCGTACGAAGTGGCCTGTCCTCCGTCTTTCGAGATGTAATTAAATTCACCCGTCGAAGCATCGGCCACCCAGGCACGGGTCTGAAAGTTTTTGTAGAGCTGGTAAAATCCGGTAACGTCCACAAAAATGCGGTCGAAGAAAGCAGCTTTAAAACCCGCGTCAAAATTGTCCAGTGTTTCGGCATCCAGTACCTGTTTTTCGCCGGTAGAGGTAAATTGCAATACGTTGGGCCGGCGTCCGCGCGAATAATTGGCAAAAAGGTTTCCGTATTCGTTCAAGCGGTATTTCAAACCCCCGTGGTAGGTAAACGATAAGCTGCTTTTGCTGAGCTCCTGCTCTGCTATAGGCTTAAAAAATAAGTTGGGGTATTTACTGATATAGCTTTCTTGCGCATTGCTTAATATTCCATCCAGAACAGATTCAGAGCCGCTTGTAAATTCAGATTGATAATTTAATTTATAACGGTCGTAAACAATGCGCGCGCCACCCGAAACAAAAAACTTCCGGCTTAGCTGGTAGCTCACATCGATAAAACCTTCGAGGGCCGAATTGGTCGCCTTGCTGTAATTTTCTTCCTGGTGATTGGAGGGAAGATCAACATAAATGGGAACGTTGTTTATGGAGTCGTATCCTACAGGAATGACGGGGATCGATATCGGTTGCCCGTTGTTGTCAACCAAAGGCATGGGCGGACTGGAAAGCATAAGATTGGCCAGTTGCTGCTCGTTGGGCGAAAACCAGTAAGTCTGATCGGCCGTTTCGCGCCAGTAACTTCCGCCCAGTACCCCGTTTAACCGGCTGTTTTGCGAGAAGTTCCCCCTGATCTGCTGGTAAAACTGGCTGGCACTCGAATTTTCTGCCATATC
>JBKDZK010000723.1:0-2767 GCA_047971205.1 Draconibacterium sp. | reverse complement strand
AAACCACCTGACCACCAGCATAAAGCAACAGGTCGGGAGCTCGCAGATTCTCCTTGTCGCTGTGCCAGATCATCAACTCCGGCTGATCGATGAGGATGTCGCCGGAAAGGTTGGATATATTTTCTGCAACGGCCACCACCCGTTTGTCGCTTGCCAGTGCGTTAAAGGCTTGCTGTAATTTTTTGTTTGGAAAATCCTGTCCGTGGATCAACAGTATGCTTTCCGCTTTTTCCCACTGTTCTTTTAGTTCAGCAGGAATTTGTCCCGGTTCTTCTGAATTTTCAAATGCATTGAAAAGCATTTCCGATGGTGCCGGAAGTTCGCCGCACAACGGTTCGTCAAGCGGAACGTTGATATGAACGGGGCCACTCATCGTTTTTGCCAATTCGATAATTTCAGCAATATCCCGGTAGGTTTGCAGCAGCGTTTCAGCTGTGTATTCTTCGGGAAGTGACAGGCTTTTTACAATGAAATTCCGGTACACCTCCTGTTGGCGAATCGTTTGATTGTCCTGCTGGTCGATCCATTTCGACGGCCGGTCAGCAGTAACGACAATCAACGGAATGCGCTGGTAGTAGGCTTCTGCAATGGCCGGACTGTAATTCAAAACCGCAGTACCTGAGGTCGAAATAATAACCACCGGTTTTTGCAGGTTACGGGCCATACCGAGCCCCACATAGGCGGCACTTCGTTCATCCACAATGCTGTGGCAGCCTTTGCCAAAAGTGGCAAAAAAGGCATTGGTAAGCGGTGCGTTGCGGGATCCGGGCGAAATAATGATTTGCTCGATTTCGGCTTTTTTGCAAAGCACGCTTAAATCGGTAATATGCTGATGACGCCGGATCATTTACTGAATCTGATGAAGTATGGACAAAAGGGTATCTGCCTTGATCTCGGTTTCTTCCCATTCATCTTCGGCTACCGAATCGGCTGTGATGCCACCTCCCACGTACAAAGCCAGCTGACCCTCCAACACCTTCATGCAACGCAGGTTGACAAAAAGCCGGAGTTCCTTGTCGATACCCACCGGACCAAGATAGCCGGCGTAATATTCGCGGTGGTGCTTTTCCTTCGATTTAATAAACTGAAGCGATTTTTTCATTGGCATTCCACACACGGCGGAAGTCGGGTGAAGCGAGTCGATCAGCGACGGGATCTTTTTACCTACTTCTTCCATCGGAATGGTAAAGTCGGTGCGCAAATGCAGCAAACGCCCCGCGCGTTTGGTATAAGGACCGCTTTTCCGGTATTGCTGAATGTTGTGCCGTTTCAACACATCTTCCACGTAACGCGTTACGTATTCCTGTTCCATTCGCTCTTTTTTGTTCCAGTTGGCGATATCGGCATTTTCAGCCGAATACGGACGGGTGCCTGCCAGCGAAACCGTGTAGAGCTCGTTGTCGCGCGAACAAAGCAAGGGCTCGGGCGTAGCTCCCACCCAGCAATGTCCCTGCATGCGGAACAAATAGACAAAGGCATTGGGATAAGTGGCGCACAAAATATGGAAGATCTTTTTCAGCTCCGGAAAATATTCGCCGGGATGGATCTTCACGTGCGATAATACCACTTTATCGTATTCGCCGCTTTGAATGGCACCGATCGTATAGTTGAGCAGGTCGATGTATTCGTCGTGCGAGGTTTCGGCTGGTGGAATGTGTTCCATCCCGTTCAAGCCGCTTGGCGATAAAGCTTCAATGTTGTTGAAAGTATCCTTGTCGAGGCTGTTCCGAACCACAAAATCAGGTCTTATAAGATAGGTTTTCTGCCCGTTATCCTTGTCAAAAGGAGCAATCAGAAAACCGCCTTTCGCCGGAATGCCCGTTAAGTTGTCTACTTGTTGCAAGTGGTGGTCTTTTTGTACCACCAACGATACGTCCTCTTCACCCGGTAAGCGGTAAATGGCAAAGGTGAGTTTTTTTTGTAAAGCTGTTTTTAAAGCATCGAAAACCGAATATGCTTTTTTAATAACCTGCTCCATTCAATCCCTCTTCTGTTTTTTTCGATGATCATATTGGTAACACGCGCCACCGAAATAAGTTTTCCTTCACTGGAGGTAATTTTTACATCCCAGACATGCGTTTTATTCCCACGATGAACGATTTCGGCACGGGCAAGCACAAATCCTTCGCTAATGGTCGAAATGTGATTTCCGCTTACCTGCAGCCCAAGTACGTTAAACTGAGTTGGATCCACCAACAACATCGACCCGCCACTGGCAACTGTTTCTGCCAATGCCAGCGATGCACCTCCGTGTAGCAGGCCCGCCGGTTGCCATTTTTTCTGATCTACCAGCATACGGGCGTCCACAAAATCTTCTCCGTAACTCAGAAATTCAATGTCCAAATGCCCGATGAGGGTATTTTGGCAAAGCTTGTTTATCTCTTCAATCGTCATCAGCCGCCTGTCAAAATTAATCGTCAAATATAGCAAAACCCTGAAATTGAAACCCTGAATATTTACAGGCTTCTTGTTCGTAGTTAATGTTCTTTCGTTCCCATATTAAACCGTTGAATGGCAACTAGGTTTTCTCTTGCAAAACAAAAAAGACAGTTAATGTCGGTTATGCAGGACGGATAAACGCCGAGGTCATGGTAAGTGAACCGCCAACGGCTTTGTCGTTAAAAAGCGATATTTCATCTTTCGCTTCTTTCAGGCCAAGCACATAAAGCAAAGGCAAAAAGTGATCAGGTGTGGGGATTGCCAGCTGAAAGGCCTTTCCCTGTTTCTGATAGTCGACCAGCGCTTGATGATCTCCTTCCATCATCCA
>JBKDZK010000722.1:0-5695 GCA_047971205.1 Draconibacterium sp. | reverse complement strand
ATTTTTGGCTTGCTTGTCATGTAAATTAGTTCAGAAGAAGTTTTGCAATGATGGCTGCAAGATTTTCCTTTTCCAGTTTTTCCAGAATTTCGCCAATCTTTTCTGCCTTATCCGAAGTTTCAGATATTAGCAATGCTTCAATTTCTTTTACCTGTTTGCCAGTGAGTTCATCTTCCAGAAGTTCCCATACTTTTTGATGTTCTGAAGTATCGCCGGGAAGGCCCAGCTTTTCCAGTTCCATGATGGTGGCCTCCAGGATTTCCCTGGCCTGCATTTTTACCGGATCTTTGTCTTTTGTCTTTCCGATGGCAGCCGTGTCGCGGAGGTTCCAGCTCGAATAATCGTACCGCAAATCACGAATCAGCTTTAGTTTGGTACTGTCTTTTCCGAAAATTCTTTCCAGAAAAATAAGTGTGTGATTTTTCCAGGCTTCGAGGTCGAATTTTGGTTCGTCGAGACTGGCGAGTTGTTCCCGTAGCAGTGCAATTTCTTTTTCAGCCATGGCAATAATTTTTTACAAAGTAAGACAAAAGTGCATAATTAAATGTGCAATTGCCGATGAAAATGCATAAATGGATATGCATTTAAAGACTCTTCAAAGCTTTTTGCAATGAATTATTTCTTCCCTAAATACTTGTTGATGACGCCGTAAAATTCGTCAAAGAAACTGCCGCTTGCCGAAACCAGTTGTCCTCCGAAAAGCCAGTTGTCGCCCCCGTTAAAGTCGGTGACTTTGCCTCCGGCCTGCTGAAGGATGAACGCACCCGCAGCCACATCCCAGGCGTGCAGGGCATGTTCGTAAAAGGCATCGAAACGACCTGAAGCCACGTAACAAAGATCCACAGCAGCGGATCCAAACCTGCGCAGGCCAAGTGTATTTTTCATCAGGTATTTCATGGCGCTGATGTAGTCGTCCACGCGGTCGAAATCGTAATACGGAAAACCGGTGCCGATCAGCGTTTCTTCCATTTTTGAACGGCTGGCGGCTTTAATTTCCTTTTCGTTGCAATATGCAGGACTGTCTTTCCATGCGTAAAACATTTCGTTGGCGCCAATTTCGTACACCACGCCCAGTACCATTTTTCCGTCTTCAGCCAGCCCAATACTTACCGAATGCGGTGCAATACCAAAAAGATAATTGGTGGTACCGTCGAGTGGATCTACAAACCAGGTGTATTTCTCGTTGTGCGATTCGGCGGTCCCTTCTTCGGCTACAAAACCTGAATCGGGAATTAAGGCTTTTAAAGCCGAAACAATGCGTTGTTCAGCGGTTTTATCGACATAGGTAACCAGACTGGCAACACTTTTTATTTCGATGTTTTCAGCGGATAGTTTTTTCTGTTCCGTGCGGATAAAATCTCCCACTTCACGGGCAATGTCTTGCACCTGAAAACAAAGTTGTTTGTAATTCATAGCTGCGAAGTTTGGAGCAAAAGTAAGCTTTTTTAAGCCATGAGGTCCACGGCAACATGTCCGTTTGGCAGAATTGACTTTAATTTTACCGGATGCAGCTGGTTCACCAGGTCTTCGTTGTAAGGAATTTCAACCTTGATGTAATTCTCGGTAAAACCATTCATGCTGTCCTGGCTTTTTTTGTCTTCAAAAAGAACGGTTTGCTCGGCTCCCAGGTGTTTTTCGTAAAAAGCCCGTAGTTTTTTCTCCGAAAGATTGATGTACATCTGTGTGCGTCGTTTCCGGTCTTCCACTTCTACTTTCCATGGAATTTTCAAGGCCTGTGTTCCGCTTCGTTCCGAATAGGTAAACGCATGAAGTTGCGATATTTCGAGGCTGTTCAGAAAATCGTACGATTCCTGAAAATAGGATTCTGTTTCGCCGTTGGTCCCGGCAATTACATCAACGCCGATAAATGCGTGCGGCACAATTTCGCGGATTCGTTCCACTCTTCTTCGGTACAATTCAGTAGAATACTTGCGCTTCATAAGCGAAAGAATCTCGTCGGAACCCGATTGCAGCGGAAGGTGAAAATGCGGCATAATCACTTTTGATCCGGCCACCAGTTCAATGATCTCGTCTTTCAGTAAATTGGGCTCAATTGATCCGAGACGCAAACGGTTTAAGCCTTCCACTTTTTCGAGTGCTTTTAGCAGATCCCGGAAATTTTCACCGGTGGTTTTGCCAAAATCGCCAATGTTTACGCCTGTTAAAATGATCTCCTTAAAGCCTTTTTCAACAGCTTTTTGCGCTTCTGCAACCGTATTCCCGATGGTGTCGTTGCGGCTTCGTCCGCGCGCAAACGGAATGGTGCAGAAAGAACAGTAGTAATCACATCCGTCCTGAACTTTGAGGAAACTGCGGGTGCGGTCGCCCCACGAAAAGGCACGGTGGTAACTTTTGATGTTGGCCAGACGCGTGGTTTGTACCTGCGTGGTGTCCTTTTTTTGCAAATCACCCAGGTAAGCCGGAATATGAAACTTTTCCTGCGTGCCGAGCACCAGGTCAACACCTTCAATGTGACCTGCTTCTTCGGGTTTAAGCTGCGAATAACACCCCACTACAATCACCATTGCGTTTGGATTTTTGCGCACCGCGCGCCGGATAATGTTCCGGCTTTCCTTGTCGCCCTGGTTGGTAACCGAGCAGGTATTGATCACATAAACATCGGCTTCTTCTTCAAACTCCACACGATCGAAACCCACCTCTTTAAAAGAGGCCGCAATGGTAGAAGTTTCCGAGAAATTTAGTTTACAACCCAGTGTATAAAAAGCAGCTTTCTTCCCTTTGTAGTCCATCTCTAATTTTGAATCTTTCTAAACAGGCTGCAAAGGTAGAAAAAAGAATGGATTTGCAAGTTGAGTGCTGTTCAGAGTTTTGGAAGATAAAGGCCCGGAGACAGGGAAGTCTCCGGGGATATTTTATTAAAGCAGCGTTGCTGCGAGTTCGGCCAGGTAGCTGCGTTCGCCTTTCAACAGGTTGATGTGGGCAAACAGTTCCTGGTTGCGCATACGGTCGGTCATGTAGGCCAAACCGTTTGATTTCATGTCAAGATAAGGCGAGTCGATCTGCTGAAGGTCGCCAGTAAACACCATTTTGGTTCCTTCTCCGGCACGGGTGATAATGGTTTTTATCTCGTGCGGTGTCAGGTTTTGGGCTTCATCGATGATGAAAAAGGCATTCGACAAACTACGCCCGCGAATGTAGGCCAGCGGAGTGATGTTGAGCTTTTCTTCCTTCACCATTTCCTCGATCAGCTGGTATTCGTTGCTGCGCGGGTTAAACGTATGCTTGATCACGGCCAGGTTGTCGAACAGCGGTTGCATGTACGGACTGATTTTATCAGACGCATCGCCTGGCAAATAACCGAGGTCGCGGTTGCTGAGCGCCACAATCGGGCGGGCCAGCAAAATTTGCTCGTACTGACGGTGTTGCTCAATGGCAGCTGCCAGCGCCAGCAGGGTTTTTCCGGTTCCGGCTTTCCCGGTCAGCGCCATCAGCCTGATTTCCGGATCCATCAGCATGTTTAAGCTGAAGGTTTGCTCGGCGTTTCGTGGTTTGATTCCGTAAGCCGAATTCTTTTCCACCCGGTAAATCCGCTCCGATTTGTTGTCGTAACGTGCCAGTGCGCTCGAAGAGCTTCCACGAAAAATAAAGCACTCATTGGCTTCCGGCTTAAAGTCTTTCTTCACTTCGTCTTTGGCGAAACTTCCCTGGTTGTACAACTTATCGATCAGTGAATCGTCGAAACTATCAAAGGTAGTAACGGTTTTGTCCAGAATGTGCTCGTCGGTCACCTGGTCGGTTTTATAATCTTCGGCCTGGATTCCCAGCGATTTGGCTTTCATCCGCAGGTTGATATCCTTTGTAATGAGAACCGATTTACGTTTAGGGTACGATTTCGAAATGTAATCGGCGATGGCCAGAATTCGGTGGTCCGGGATGTCTTCTTTGAAAGACGCTTTCAATTCATCCGAAAAGGGTTTTCCGGTTTCAATTCTCAACTTACCTTTTCCCTGTCCCAGCGTTTTGCCGCCGTTAAATAGTTCATCTCCTACAATTTCATCTAACAGGCGGGTGAATTCACGTGCCTGAAAGTTGATGAGATCATTGCCGCGCTTAAATTTGTCCAGCTCCTCTAATACAGTGATCGGAAGGATAACGTCGTTATCCTGTAACTGGTAAATACAGGTGTAGTCGTGGAAAATTACGTTGGTATCCAAAACGAAAATTTTACTCTTTTTTGTTTTACTCAGCATATCAAATTGAATTTCTTAAATGTATATAAATTGACGGGATAACCGGGAGAATGCCTCAAAATTTAATAAACTTGCACCCGTTAATAAAAATAAATTGACGTGAATTACCGCGAAACTCTTGATTACCTTTTTACGCGCCTGCCGATGTTTCAGCGCATCGGACCGGCAGCGTATAAAAATACCCTGGCCAACACTTTACTGCTCGACGAATATTATGCGCATCCGCACCGGATGTTTAAAACCATCCACGTGGCGGGCACCAATGGCAAGGGTTCCGTTTCGCACATGCTGGCTTCGGTATTGCAGGCGGCCGGTTACAAAACCGGACTTTATACCTCGCCACATCTAAAAGATTTCAGGGAACGTATCCGGATTGACGGAAAGATGATGGGAGAGGAGGATGTGGTTGCCTGGGTGGAAAACTACCGTACTAACAATGAATTGTGGAAAATAGAACCTTCTTTTTTCGAGTTGACCGTTGCTATGGCATTCGATTATTTTGCGCAGCAAAAAGTGGACGTAGCTGTTATTGAGGTCGGACTTGGCGGGCGGCTTGATTCCACCAATATTATTACGCCTGAAGTGGGCATTATTACGAACATCGGGTTGGATCATACCAATTTACTGGGAGAAACACTTGAACTTATTGCCCGAGAAAAAGCCGGGATCATCAAGCAGAATATTCCGGTGGTGATTGGCGAAACGCAGGAGGCAACAAAAGCGGCGTTTCTGAAAAAAGCGAAAGAAGTTGACGCACCGATTTATTTTGCTGACCAGGAGTACAAAGTGGCGTATGCAACAAGGGGAATCGACGGTTTGCAAAATGTGCAGGTGGACAAAAACGGTGAGCCTTTTTACCGGGATATGAAACTGGATCTGCTGGGCTTTTATCAGCACAAAAATCTTCCCACTGTTTTGAAGGCAGTAGAACTTTTGAATACTCAGGGATTTAAAATTGACGAACAGAGTTTGAGAACGGGTTTACAACAGGTGAGAGAGAAGACCGGGTTGCAGGGGCGCTGGCAGGTGATAGGGGCCAACCCAATGGTGGTTTGCGATACCGGGCATAATCTTGACGGAATAAAAGAGGTGGTGGAACAGATTAATTCTACCCCGCATAAAAACCTGCACTTTGTTTTTGGAACGGTTGGCGACAAAAAACCGGACAAGGTTTTGGCGCTTTTACCGAAAAATGCAAGCTATTATTTTGTAAAAGCAAACATTGAGCGGGCGCTGGATGCGGAAGCGTTGAAACAGCATGCGGCGGACTTTGGACTTGTTGGAGATGCTTATTGTTCTGTGAATGAGGGTTTCGAAAAAGCAAAGGTCAACGCCGGAGAAAACGACCTTGTTTTTGTGGGGGGCAGTACTTTTGTGGTGGGCGAAATTTTGTAAAGATTTTTCTTTGCAGAACTAAAAAATGCTTACATATTTGCAGCGCCTTTCTGAAAAAGGGGGCGCGTTCAGAAACAAAAAACATTTTT
>JBKDZK010000721.1:0-8116 GCA_047971205.1 Draconibacterium sp. | reverse complement strand
AAAGCATAACAAAACACAAAATTTCAAGAATGAGAAGATTGGCAGAAAAACTGCATCTGTGGCTGGGCGTAATTACAGCGCCGCTGGTATTTTTTGTTTGCATTACCGGAACCATCATCGTTTTCAGCGACGAGATAATGGACCTTTCCGCCGGCAAAGCCCGTTATGCAAAAGAAATAAAAGCAACAAAACTGCCGGCTGAGAAGCTGCTTGAAATAGTTGGCGAAACCTATCCGCAACGAAGGGCTCCTTCATACATGGTAACTTACCGCAACCCGGAACGTTCGGTCCGTTTTAATTCGTACGACCCAGAACAAGGGTTGCGTATGGTGTATGTCGATCCGTATTCGGGAGAAATATTAAAGGATGATGGAACCATCTACTTTTTTTACGTTACCGCGCATTTGCACAACTCGTTGTTGTGGCACGGTACCGGGGAATGGATTATCGACATCACCACCATTTTGTTTCTGCTGGCAAGCATCACCGGGCTGATAATGTGGTGGCCCAAAAACAAATCGCGGAAAGCCATGCGCTATGCCTTCAGCCTAAAATGGAAAAAGTCGTTCGGGCAAATGAACATCGATATGCACCGGGTTATCGGTATGTACATGTCGTTTTTGCTTATTGTGTTGTCGTTAACCGGTTTAATGATTGCGTTTAAACCTTTTTTTAAGCTTACAAAAGATACATTCGGCGGAAATTCAGCGGTAGAATGGGACCAGGGCCTGGCCTCGCACGATGCTGCAAAGAACAGTTTTCCGGTAAATTCGGTAATCGACCGGGTATTTGAAGAAAATCCCGGGAAAAATGAGATTCAGATTTACACCTTCAAAAACAAGGACTGGGGATATTATGCCCTGAACGCCGCCAAACACATCGGTTTGAAAAGTGCGATGAACAGCAGTTTCCTGGTTTACGACCGTTATTCCGGCGATAAAATTGACATTCAGGAGGAAGCCCTTCAGAACGAGGTGGTGGAAAACATGGTTTGGACCCTGCACATGGGAAACTGGATGGGATTGGGCGGAAAAACTATCACCTTTCTGGCTGGATTATTTGCCTCGTTTTTGCCCATCAGCGGACTGTTAATCTGGATTCCGAAACTGCTTATAAAACGGAAACGAAGAAAACAATTTGGGTTGATTTGATTCGGTTTTAACTCCAACCAAAATTCCATGCCCCTGTCCTTCGGATTATTATAATAAAAAGGATTCGTAGTTTTCCCTGTGAATTATTTCTGTTTTATGCGGATGGTAGGTTTTTGTAAATGTTACCGGAAATCGCGGTTTTTTATTTGTGTTCCATTTGAATTCAAAAGCTGATATTTTTCCATCGATTTCTTCAATATAGTCTATTTCCTGCTGTTGCTGGGTCCTCCAGAAATAGGATGCGCCATAAAATCCATTATAAGAATTCAATTTTCTTCGTTCTGAAACAAGATAGTTTTCCCATAATGCCCCAACGTCGTTTCGGTTACTTATAAAACTGAAATTACCAATTACAGCGTTCCTGATTCCATTGTCGTAAAAGTATATTTTTTTGTTCTTTTTAATTTCATTTCTCACATTTCGTGCAAATGAAGAAAGCCTGAAAACAATATAAGCTTTTTCAAGAATATCAATATATCGTTCTACTGTTTCTGATGTTGTACCAGCCGATTTAGCCACTTCTGAAATATTCACCTCATTACCAATTTGCCATGCAAGCAATTGAACAATCTTTTCCAGTTCAGAAGGTTTTCGAATATTTCCGAATTTAAAAATGTCTTTGTACAAATAACTGGAAGCCAACAAACTTAGCAACTCTTTTTCACTGCCGGGATGTGTTAAAATTTCGGGATAGCTGCCATAAATCAACCGCTGTTCAACTAGTTGCAGTTCAGTCCGAAGGTCATGATAATTTACCAATTCGTTAAACGACAATGGATACAGGTTGTATTCATATTTTCTGCCTGTCAGTGGTTCATTTAGTTCACTTGAAAGTTCAAAGGATGATGAGCCGGAAATTATCGGACAGACACCTTCGATATAATCAACAATGAGTTTGATTGTTTTTCCTATATTCGGAATATCCTGAGCTTCATCAATTACAATTACCTCGTTTTTCCCAATTATACTTTTAAGCCTTTCCAGCGAACTGTTTTCAATCAACCTCGCGTCGCCCGGATTATCTCCGTTAAACCAGATATACGGTTTCGTTAACTGTTCACAGATGTTTTTTAACAAAGTAGTTTTCCCACATTGCCTTGGGCCAAGAAGGATTATGGATTTTTTGCCTTCAATACTATTAGTAATATTGCCTTCAACTGTTCTTTGAATCATTCTACAATAATAATAATTTTCACCTGTACCCGAAAATTATTATAGTAATTTCAAGGTTTGCCCGAAAAAACAATCCCCGGCTTCTAAATCGAAACCGGGTTTTTTTTAAGAGGTGTTTGTAAACCGTTGTTATTTCTGGAATGTAAGTTTGCCCAAAGCGCTTACACCTTCGGCAATTACTTTCGATTGTCGGGCCGCAGTAGCCGATGTTGGGTTAATGGTGTACAGGTAGTTTTCGTTATCGGAAGTTACCACCGGAACAATTAACTGCTCATTGTCGCTGTCAATAAACGGCTCGCCAACGAGGAAGGGGTCATTTTCGATGCCGGCAGCCGTTGGGAAATTGCTTACCCAGGCAAATGTTTTTGCAGCCACGTCAACCACAGCAAAGCGGTCGGCATTCACCCCAAAGGTTGCCTTGCTGCCTTTACCCGGATACATCGTTAACACAAAGGTGGTCCCTCCCATGTAGTAGCTCCTGTATAAATTATAACCACCGGAAGCTTCTGTAATGTTGTAGAAGTAATTCTGGTCGAATTCGAATTTGCCGGCATTGATTTTAAGGATTCCTGAAGGAATAAGAACAGATTCAGCCACCACGTAATTTGTCTGGCCTGATGAAAACACATACAAATCGCCGTTGTCAACTACTTCGAGCCCGGTTAATCCCTGCGAGTATTTTTGGCCGGCAACAAAACCAGTTCGGCCTTCGTCTTTAATTACCTGTTTTACCGTGTAATCGCTATTGAATACCACAACATAGGTATTATTCAGGTAATCCGAGGTAAAACGGGGTCCGTTAATGCTGCGTGCCCCGGCAATCATATAACCCTGGTATTCGGCAATATCGGTTAAATAGCCCGCTTCGCCTTCTTCCAGCATATCGTTGGTAACTACGGTATAGGCGGTTGCAATATCGGTTTCAGAGTCAATTTCGTAGAAATAAGCTTTATTGGCCACGGTAATATCCCGTAACCTGTCGGTATAAGCCACAACAAGTTTGTCGTTTACAACCCCTTTTGTGTGAATGGAAACCTCAAGCCCTATTTCGTTTCGCTGGCTCAGAGTACCATCTTCGTTCAGGATATACGAACCGGTTGTTCCTGCTTCGGTTTGGTTGTATAAAAAACCATAGGCTACTTTATCGCCAACAAAAGTCCAAAAACTGTTTCCAACCGATTGCAAAGCGCCGGCCGAAGTCGCATTGTAGGTACTGTCAGCCGCAACTGCATTACCCGTTACCAGGTAATCATTCTCACCTGAAGAAGCAACTACAACATATTTACTTGTGGCACCATCGCCTTTGTCTGGGTCCAAATCATCGTCATTGCACGAGGTAAACGGCAATATTGCAGCCATTCCCAAAATCAGAAGAATTAAAGATTGCTTTTTTGTTTTCATACTAATTATTTTTATGATTAATTTTAAAAAATGATTTCGCTATGTTTTATTAATGAAGTACCTGAACTTAGCCGAGAAACTTCGTCCGGGTTTTTGAAGGCTAAAATTATCGTAGAGCCGGGCATCAAGAATATTTCTGCAGTCGAGCGACAGGTTATATCGCCCCTGTTTCCATGAATAAACCACGCCAAAGCTGTGGTTCCATTGCGTGGGTATTTTTAGCGCCGAAGCATAGGTGCCCCAGTCGTTGGCAAATTCGTGAATATACTGCAGGTTGTACCTCAGGCTTAAACGGCCATCAGAAAAGCCCAGGTCGTTAAAAAAATAAGCTGCATCGACATTTCCGAACAAGTTCGGCTGGTTAGGCACAACAGCTTTGTAATAAGTGTTGTAATTGATGGTATCGAAATTCATCGGTTTTTGATACGAGAGATTAACTCCACAAGTAAAGCTGTTTCCATAAGAGTAACGCAGTTCGGCATCAACACCCGGGGTTCGCACCAGCGAAATATTTTCGTATGATTCTTCGGCATCCGACATGTCGATATTCCGTTTAATAAAATCCTTTGTATTGCGGAAAAATGCATTTACATCGGCACTAAAAAAGTGGAGTTGATTGACATTTTGATTCACATGTATACCAAAATTGAAGTTATTGCTCGATTCGGGATTTAAACTGATGTTGGTGACGTAATTGGTATAAACCTGCCCGAATAACTCTTCGCTGGTTGGCATACGGCAGGTTAATTCATAATTGACTTTTAGTTGCAGTCCCGGCGTTAAAAAATACGTCGAAGTAAAACCGTAACCCCACTTTGAATCGCTTAAAGCAACCATTTCGAATTTTTCAACATCGACAACGTTTACATTCATATAAGCAGAAGCGTGATAGGAGTAGCGCTTGGCAAAAACCGATGTACTGAAATTATCGCCAAAATCGCTGTTCAGCCCTATTCCGAGTATGTTCCGGTTATTCACGCGCGGATACTGGTTCATTTTATCATCTGTATCCAGGATGTTGTCGCCTTCACGCGAGAAAAAGTTAGCTACATCGTTTAGTGTAAACCGGTGTCCCGGAAATAATTCGTAATTCAGGTTGGCATTTATGGTTCCGTTATTATCCTGGTAACGGTAATCTGATGCCGGGTTCACTTCGCCTTTCGAAGGCGACAACCTGCGTTGCCCCAACCAGTTGTATTCCCAGTAGGTGGTATCGACATTATGGCCTTCGCCAAAATTAAAATTAGCTGCCAGGCTCAGGTCCAGGTTTTCAAGAAACAAACCGGCTTTAGAATAAAGCAGCGATGGCATGACGGTGTTAGAGGTATAAAATTTTTCGCCATAAACAATGTTAATATATGCCGGGTGGTGAACTTCGCGGTATTCGTGCCCCAGCGTAAAACCAAACAACAGTTGATCTGCGAAACGCTTGTCTACTACTCCCAGTTTCAGAATTACGGTTTCGTTGTGGTACGTGTCGTGAAAACGTTGCACGCGCTGCGGATTGGTGTACAGGCGCGTGTCAAAATCAAGCACTTCAACATCGTCGACATAATAATTATTGTCGGAATAGTTTTGGTAGGCGCTTAACTGAACCGTAAAACCGTTTTTACCGGTGTGGCCCGCATTTATAAAAGTTAAGTGCGTATTGAACGAACCGTAGGAATAGGAAGCATCGAGATAGTTTCCCGGATTTTTTTTGGTAACGATATTTACCGCCCCACCCAAAGCATCTGAACCAAAATTAACAGGCACCACGCCCTTGTAAACTTCAATCCGTTCAGCCAGGTTAACCGGGAGGTTATTGAGCTGAAAGGCTGAACTCATCGCATCCATTGGCATTCCATCTATAAAAAAACGTACATGCCGGCCACTGAGCCCGTTAATAGTAACATTACTTTTGGAGCCTAATCCACCTTCCTGGTTAATTTTTACTCCCGGGGTTTGGTCGAGCACCTGGGTAAGGTTGACCGTTGCGTTATGAAATGGCGCGGCATCGATGGCAACCACATTGAACCCGGTTTCTTCAACCTGGCGCACAAGCGATTTTCCGATTACCATCACATCATCGACAAGCGTTCCGGGGTCGGGTTCCAACTTAAAATTCACTGTTTGGATATGGTTTGCTGCAACTTCAACAGATATTTCTTTTTTCAGAAAACCTAACATCGAACAGCCAATGGTGTGCGTGCCGGTTTGTATTTTCAGTTCGTAATTTCCGTTAATATCCGAATAGGTGGCATTGGTCGATTTCAATTCGTAAACAACAGCGCCGGCAACCGGCTCGTCCCTGTTATCAACCACCCGGCCTTTTACTGTCGTAAGCTGTCCCGTTGCCGACAGTGAAAAAAAAGCGAAGAAAAAATGGATGGCGCCTTTTTTCAGGTTGTTTTTCAGTAATCGCAATAATTTTGGCATACAGTTATGTTTATTCAACTATCGGGTTGAACAGTAGAGGCCGGTAAAAAGGCAGGCTGAAAATTGTGTTTCTATTTACATTCAATCAATACAATATTTTGCAGGCTGTATCAGCTATAAACCAGTTTCATAAGTATATATTGAATGATTAGGTTTGACTTGTTCCGGCTTACTTCCACAATCGGATTGAATGATGAATGCAAAAATAAACTTAACCTAACCAATATTTAAAATCATCTCCACTATTCAACTTTAATAATATTCAACACTTTTATTGCTGCAAACATAAAGTTTAAGGCAGTCTGATACAATCCCAATAAATAGTGATTTTTAGAGAAGATAACTCCCTAAATGCAGTAAGCTGTTATCGTATTTGAAACCCGGTTCCATAGCCTTTTTCGGCGACTTCGCTGAACTCTAACTGGTTTGTCCATCGCCATAAGATGGGATTTTTATTATCGCTATTAACATTGGCTCCGAATTGCCTGGCCCCGTTTGAATTCGGGGAGTAAATAAATCAAAAAAGCTATAATTCCAACGATTGGTTTTCGTAATTTCATTTTTTTATGTTTGTGTGGTTTAATTTCCTTTTAACTTCGCGGTGGTGGTGATGGTGGCGGTGCTGTCCCATATAATTCAAACTCAAAAATTAAACTTTGCTTTTACCCAGAATTCTGAATTGTCTTTATAATAGGAAAACGTTCCGGCATTGCCATGGAACCAGTCGTATCCCGCCATCAGGTGAACCTGGTCTGTTAGTGAATAGTCAGCATACGAGCGATTGAATAACGCCTCGTTACTGATATCGATGTATGAGAATGTAGACAATTCTAAGGTACTTCGCACAAGTTTCTTTGTGATTCCCAAAGTGGTGTACACTGTATTTTTATCAGTTTCCATTGAATGTTCGTAATCATTAATTCGTTTATGGTAATATTGCGCTGTAACAGTCCAGTCATGGCCGGGATACCAATCGATACCCAGAAGCAGGTTCGTATTGTTTTTATTAATGGATTCGCCTTGGTTAACCTCCAGTAGCTCGTTAAAATACCCGGCAATTTCTCCCCTGACTACAAATTGCCTTACCGGCAGCGAAAAGGTAAGGCCCGCCATATCGAACCTCTCATACCGGGCCTCCATATAAAGCGTGTCTTCATTTCCTGAATAACCGTAATTAAAAACAGGCATTTTGTTCCAGGTATGTAAAGCTGATACGGAGAAATCGATTCCACTCAGGTAAAATGAAAATCGCCCGCCAAATTCACTGTTTTTAAGGTTTTGAGTTGGAGTATTATCCATATCGACCTGGTAAGGCATTTCAAAGGAATGAGTAATTGACCAGGGATTTTCTTCTTCGACCGGTAACACAAAAAACTCGGAAACAGGAACAAAAATCAATTCCAGGTTATAGTTCGGTTGAATGTATTTCATGCGGAATGCGTTCACCGGGATGCGAATGTCATCATAATCGCGGGCCAGAAATTCACTGTAATCCATTGGTGAAATAATGTCGGTAATGCGTAAGCCGTCGGCATTCCCCCAAATCACGATTTGTTTTCCGGCTTTAAAATCCCAGTTACTGCTGGTGTACTGAAAAAAAGCTTCGCGCAGTTCGATTTTGGTTTGGTTTTCAACGAGGCTGTTATAAACCGAATTGAGTGATGCGAACATATATGATTTGCCTTTGGTTATATCTAGTTCAGTGCGTAACCGGCTTCGCGAACTCATAAAATCGTAAGGGGTCTGACTTCGCACAGCGTGATACGTATCGGCAAAACCGCTGAACTTGAAATCTATGTTTTCTTCCTGAGCAGAAAGGAAAAAAGAGCTCAGTAATAAGCTAATCAGGAAATATAAGTTTTTCATTGTTGTAGATTTTTTGTTACTTCAAAAATTACCGATGCAGATGCGAAGCACGTAAAACATCAACCTGGATTGATTTTGCCAAAAATTACAACTACATCAACAAAAAC
>JBKDZK010000720.1:0-2537 GCA_047971205.1 Draconibacterium sp. | reverse complement strand
TTTGAGAATATATGAACCAACTTACTGCTAATAGATACACATTCCTCAGATAATTCTTCTTGTACACAAAAGCAAAGATGAGAATAATAAACAGGAATAACACCCAGAAAGGAAGCTTTGTGAAAAACAAAGGATTATCCGGATCGTAAAACACTATTTGTTTAAATATATTTATTAATTGGTCTAGCATTTGTGTGTAAATTAGTGCGAATACTATATGTCCCTATTCGCTAAACTCCTCTTCTAACAGTTCCGACAATCTTTCTCCAATAATTCTAGCTCCATACTTGGTGAAGTGTAGATAGTCTTTTTGAGCATATGATCTAGGCGATTTATTTACCCATTCTACGATTCCACCATGTTGTCTGATGAAATAATCCAAGTCCCAAAAAGCACAATTATTCTGCATAGCTATTTCATACTGTATAGCTTTTAAATCTTTAATGATAGGATATGAGATAAATTTACGGTTTCTTTTATCCGCAATGTCAGATACGCTTACAATTAATATTTCAGCTTTGGGACACCATTTTCTAATCAAGTCAATTTGCTTTTTTGTTTCCTCACGATATAACTTAAGTATTTTGTCAGTTGCATAAGATACTATGTTGGCTCCAAATTGCAGTATGAATAAATCAGGCTTTAAACTCTTGCACATTTTTTCCATTGCAATAGAGTCGGAGATGCTGAACAAAGGAAATGCTTTACCTCGTAGAGGTATATTATCTACATACACTCCTGTTCTATCGTCTAATGACAAACCATTGAGCACAAACTTGCCCGCACTCTCAATCTCTATCGACAAATTACTTGGCGTGTGTTTAAGCTCAGCACGAATAGCTTGAAGTTTATCAGAACCTAGAATCTTAAACCTGCGTATAGGTTGATTCTTTTCTTTTAATACAATCGTAGAACTGCCATGACTAATGAAAAACAAGCGAAGTTGTTGATAATCTTCCTGAGTCTTCATCAGTTTCAAACGATTAATATTCAGGATACCCTTACCTCTACCGGGATTGAGGGTCGCTTTTCTGAATAATAAGCTGGAGTTGCCAACTTCAATTTTCATACGTTTACTTTGTTGCCAATTGTCTGACATTGCAATTGCCAATCGGTGTTCGCTACTATAATATTCGTCAGCGGCAATCAAACCGGGACCTTTCCCTCCATACTTTGCTTGAAGAGAAAGCCTTATTGATGCGGCTATATAATCCCCTTCGATCTGAGAATCTCCCATGTAAAGTATTCTGGTAGTAGTAGGCAGCCTATCTTTTTTATTTAGTTTATCTTTTACCCTTCTAAAAAGGTTTTTGTCGAGCATTACTAATCCTTCACTAACTTTATCATATGAGAATGACTGTTTAGAGTAATCCACAACTTGAGGTTTAATATCTTTCTTAGCATTATATGAGCGTTCTAAACTGTCAATCTCAGCAGAATCAATACGTATTGCAACATTCTGACTAAGGTCAAAGTCAGCTTCAACAACATCCAATAAATTAAATTCACTAACCTTAATGCCCCAAGACATTCCAAGTGTAATCAGGATGATTACCCCTAAAAAAGCTAATAATTGTAATGGCTTCAACATTGTTAGTCAAGCAAATTAATTATTACTCTTAGCTATGTACTCAACTTCCTCTTAATCTTATTATTTTGTCCTATCTTAAGCTTATCTGTTTTCATGCCGTTTGCTGTCTTGATATTTTGCGATGATATCCCCGGAAACTTTTTGGCAATAGACCACAATGTATCTCCACTCTTAACAGTGTAATACACCCATCCACCACTAGATGTTGTTTTTCCTTGTGCTGACGAAGAGGATGTAGATGATGATGCAGAGCCTTTAGATGCTGATGATATCAATCTTGTACCGGAATAGCTTGCATATCTAGAACCACTTCCGGCAGGAACATATATATTAAGCTTTTGTCCAACTCTAATAAGGTTACCTCTCAGGTTGTTCCAAGAACGGATACTAGAAGAACTTACATTAAACTTTCCGGCAATTTTCCCAATTACATCTCCGCTTCTTACAGTGTATTGCAATCTATCTTTACCGCTTGCAGAATAAGTGCTTCTAGTTCCGGTAGGTTTTTTAATCTCGTTATTAGGAAAATACTTTTCTCGATTGTATGCAAAAATAGAATCCTCTTGTTCAATAAAGCTTGTGATTTTATCAGAAGGTAATACCAAAGGATACGGTTTTTCAGGTCTTCCCGGTATAATATTGATTTTATATTGAGGATTTAACGCCTTAATTTCTTCGATAGAAATGTCAAGTTTTTCAGAAATCTGATCAAACTGCAAGTAGTTATCAATCATTATAGAGTCGGTAACGATTGGGAAATCCGGCATCTTTGCGATTAGATTGTGTTCCTTGTAGAAGTTCATAAAATAAGCCGCAGCTATAAAAGATGGTACATATCCTCTAGGTTCTTTGGGCAGATTATAGTAAATTGCCCAGTAATGTCGCTTACCATCGTTTCTAGCAATGGCGTTATTTACATTTCCGGGACCTCGGTTATATGCAGCAA
>JBKDZK010000719.1:0-4320 GCA_047971205.1 Draconibacterium sp. | reverse complement strand
CTGAATTATTTTTTGCGTTTCTGCATTTGCTGCTGCTGTTTGGCCATTTCTTCCAAACGCTTCTGAAATCCGGATGCCTTTTTAGCCGGTTTCTTTTTATTGGCGGTCAGCTGTGCCCTGATTTTATCTTCGTCAACAAACTGACGGATGGCGTAAGTTTGTCCAATCGTGATTACGTTTGCCAGGAAATAGTAATAACTCAATCCTGACGGGTAGCTGTTAAGCAGGAAGAAGAACATCACCGGCATTAAATACATCATTGTTTTCATCCCCGGCATGCCCGGCGTACTTGCTGCCGATTGGCTCAACCTGGTTGAAATGATGGTTGTTATCGTCATCAAAACGGTAAACAAGCTGATGTGATTTCCCATGAAATCTCCGATCAACGGAATATTAAAATTCCAGCTAATGATAGAGTCGTAGGTCGACAGGTCTTTTGCCCATAAAAAGCTTTCTCCTCTTAATTCGATTGAAGTTGGGAAGAAAAAGAACATCGCGAACAGAATCGGCATCTGGAGCACCATTGGCAAACATCCCCCCATCGGGTTTACTCCGGCTTTTCGGTAGAGTGCCATTGTTGCCTGTTGTTTTTCCATGGCCTTTTCAGAACCGCTTCCAAACTTGGCATTAATTTCGTCCACTTCAGGCTTTAAAACTTTCATTTTAGCCTGCGACATGTATGATTTATAAGTGAACGGGAAAAGCACCACTTTAATCAATATAGTCAGGATCAGGATGATCAAGCCGAAATTATCGATGTATTGTCTCAGGAAGTTAAACACCGGAATGATCAGGTATTTGTTTACCGGACGTACAATGGCATATCCCAGATCAATCTGACTTTCCATATCCAGATCGTACTGTTTCAGCGTTTGATAGTGGTTCGGACCAAAATAGAACCGCATTCCGATGTCCTCTTTTGGAGAAGCATCGTACGGAATGGCGATATCGGCCTTGAAATTGGCCAAATAATCCTTGTTGTCTTCGTAATTGTATTTTTCCTGCTGAACTGAAGCATTGGGGAACGATTCTCCGGCAATGATGGTTGAGCTAAAGAAAAGTTGTTTGAAACCAACCCATTTAACACGGGTCGCCAGTGTTTCTGCGTCCGATTTGTTTTTGTTCAGGTTATCTACATCGTCCTCAAAAAACTTGTAGGTCATGTAGGTATAACGGTCTTCGCCAAAACGGGAATAATGCTCCTGACGCGGAACATCGTAAGCCCAAATAAAATTCAGGTACGACTGATTGCTGGCGATGTAGTTGTTCATCCCCTCCATTTTCACATCGAAACCAACCATAAATGAGTTGTGTTCCAGCGTGTAAACATATTCGATGAACTTGCCAGGCTCGGGCTCTAATCTAAACGTAACCGATTCTTTTCCTCCCGGATGCTCCCGGTTGTACCTCATTTTTCCTTCGTTACCCTTTTTTACACCAGGGCCGCTCACTACCACATTTCGTGTTCCTCCAACCTGTTGGAAAAACAACTGATCGGTTTCAACACTTCTGTTTTGCGCAAAAAAGTTCAGGCCAAATTTGTTTTCGGGCCCGTCGAACAAAACCAGTGCGGTAGAATCGTAACGACTGTAATCTTTTAACTCGACTGAATAAATACGTCCTCCCTTGTTAGAGAAAGTGATCTTCATCCGGTCGTTTTCGAGTGTCGAAAATTCTTCTTCCCCAATGGCCTGGGTTCCAAAAATTCCGAACTCGTCTATTTTTTGTTTCTGAATGATGGAGTCGCCTTCCATCGCTACTTGCTGATTGGCAGCCTGTTCGGCCAGAAACCTTTGTTGTTCGAGCGCCCGCTGCGCTTCAACTTGTTCAATGGAATCGCGTCGGATCTTTGCCGCTTCAATTTCTTCTTTGGAAGGTTGGTTGATGTACGAAAACACCACCAAAATCAAAAAAATAAGAACGATTCCAATTATCGATTTTTTATCCATCTTCTATTTTTCAACTATTGCATTTTTAATGAAATCAACAAACAGAGGGTGAGGATTAAGCACCGTACTGCGGTATTCAGGGTGAAACTGAACACCTACAAACCACTTGTGCCCCGGTATTTCTATAATTTCAACCAAATCAGTCTCCGGATTTACGCCCACCGGTACCATGCCTCCGTCAATAAATTGCCGACGGTAAGTATCGTTAAACTCGTAACGATGGCGGTGACGCTCGTAAACAGTAAGTTTATTGTAAGCCGAGCAAACATGAGAATCTTTATCTACAATCCTGCATTCATAGGCTCCCAAACGCATGGTTCCACCGTAATGGGTGATGCCTTTTTGTTCTTCCATCAAGTCGATAACCGGATACTGGGTTTTCGGGTTCATTTCAGATGAATCAGCACCTTCCAGCTTCAGAACATTCCGGGCAAACTCAATTACTGCCACCTGCATTCCGAGACAAATTCCAAAAAACGGAACATTGTTTTCGCGGGCGTACTGACAAGCCACAATTTTTCCTTTCATTCCGCGGTGACCAAACCCAGGGGCAATGATAATACCGTTTAAATGTGAAAGACGTTCTGCAACGTTCTCTCTATTAATTTCCTCTGAATGAATCCAGTTTAGCTTAACCTTGCAGTGATTTTCAGCTCCTGCGTGTGTAATCGCCTCTGCGATTGATTTGTATGCGTCGTGAAGCTCAACATATTTTCCAACCAGCCCAATTTCAACTTCGCGCGTTGGGTTCTTATGTTTTAACAGGAAATTATTCCATGCCGACAGATCAATGTCTTCTTTAATGGCCAAATCCAGTTTCTTTAAAACCGTAATGTCCAGCTTTTCCTCCAGCATTTTCAACGGAACTTCGTAAATAGTTGGCACATTCACCGACTGAATTACTGACTCCAGACTAACGTTACAGAAAAGCGCTACTTTTTTACGCACCGAAAGGTCAATGTCATGCTCAGTTCTAAGCACCAGTATATCAGGCTGAACACCTGTTTCAAGCAACATTTTTACCGAATGCTGTGTAGGTTTTGTTTTTAACTCGCCGGTTGCGGCCAAAAAAGGAACGAGTGTCAAATGGATCACGATCGCTTTGTTGCCCAACTCCCATTTTAACTGACGAACAGCTTCAATGTAAGGAAGAGATTCGATATCGCCTACCGTGCCACCAATTTCTGTAATAACAATATCGTAATTCCCTTTCGACCCCAGAATTTTTATCCGGCGTTTGATCTCGTCCGTAATATGAGGAATGATTTGCACTGTTTTCCCAAGATAATCACCTCGTCTTTCTTTCTCAATAACAGACTGATAGATTCTCCCGGTGGTAACGTTGTTGGCCTGCGAAGTAGCTTCGTTCAAAAAGCGCTCGTAATGGCCAAGGTCCAGGTCGGTTTCGGCACCGTCTTCGGTTACGAAACATTCTCCGTGTTCATACGGATTCAGTGTTCCCGGATCTACATTAATATAAGGGTCGAGTTTTTGGATCGTAACATTGTATCCCCTCGACTGAAGTAACTTAGCCAGCGAAGCAGCTAATATTCCTTTTCCAAGCGATGAAGTAACTCCACCGGTAACGAATATGTATCTTGTTTCAGGCACGGTAAAAACTTTAATTATTTGAAGCCACAAAATTAATCAATTAAAGCTAACCGAAAACTTTAGCAAAGCGATTTTAGCTTATATCGCAAATAGTTAATAACAAACCTTTTTTAACAAGCCATTCTATTTAACAATAATTAAACTGATTTCCTTCGCATATTTAGATCGCAACGAGCAGGTGTTCGGAAATTTCGAATTTACTTCAATCGTGTGTTTAGGCACCAAATAATATCTGAATTTGATAAAGACCGGAATTTTGCAGAAACTCATTTTACAAATGTATTCACATATGTAAATTAACTAACTACTTATCTAAAAGATAACTACTATCTGTGCATCAATGGATTACAACAATAGATACTTAATCGCAGAATAAATCAAAATACCGCACTGACATACTGACAGTTCAGTTAATTACATTTGTAACGAGCATTTACAGGAATCACTTTTCAGGAAAAATCATTTGCCCAGCAATAAGCAAAGGAAGACAGGAGTCAACTAACCTACTGATAAAGAGTGTCTCATCCTTTCAGTCTGGTTCTATTTTTTTTTGATTGAACAAAAACATTCATGATTGCCGGGAATCACTGACAGAAATGAAAGTTAAAATGTATACTCCTATCCGGGATTTGTTTTTGATTTTTAATCTAATAATTCCCCTTGGCTATGCCATGGGGTTCCGCTTTTTCTCCCTCATTGAGGGGAGATGTCAGCCTCTATGGCTGACAGAGGGGTGAAATAAAGAAAATTCGATTTTCAG
>JBKDZK010000718.1:0-1762 GCA_047971205.1 Draconibacterium sp. | reverse complement strand
CAAATCAAATAGATCAGTTAGCTTCAGCCAAAAGTGTAATCTATGATAATCGTTGGGGAGGAAAATTGAGTTTAGCAGAATTGATTCCTCATTTAATTGACAGTGCTGTAAATTCTGCATGGTGGAATATTCCACAGATTATATATCCAAATCAAAATGAGGTGACATTTCATAAAACTAATTGGTTTTTACAACCAAAGTTGCCAAGATTTACTTCAAAAAGCATAATTATAAACGCACCTTGTGTTGTAAGTAGCGGTGAAACAGATATGGGGATAATCAATCATTATAAGTTAGCCACTACTGTTGGTGAACAAACCGCAGGTTGCAACGGAAATGTAAATTGTATTGATTTGCCTTGTGGTTACAACGTTATGTGGACTGGAATGAAAGTATTAAAACATGATGGCAGCCAACACCATTAAATAGGGTTTCAACCAGAATATCCTATTTAAAGAACAATTCAGGGAGTAAAGGATGGAAAAGATGAAATATTAGAAAAAGCCATTGAAATCGCAACAACAAAAAACGCCTCCTAATAAGCGTTCGAGCCGCGCAGTGCAGAGCTTGAACGCAGTGTTAACGTGAACCTTGTCCGGGCATTGACGGAACTGGGATTGATAGCCCTTGCTACCGCATGATTGTATCGTGTGTTTTAGTTCGGAATGGAAGCGAGAGCTTCACTAGATTGACGGATAAGCTTAATCGGAAGGCTGTCAGTCTGGTGTCGCGAATTCCGGTTCGCGATTAACTATCATTTAGGTTTATTGCCTGGCTTAAATAAGCTTCCAGAAGCGTTGAACGTTTACTTCGTTCCGTTTTGAAATCCGTTGCTTTTAGTTGAAATACTAGGCCGACAGGTTAGATTAATATATATATGCTAGCACATTTACTCTAAGCTAGTAGAGATCAATTTGTTGGCAGGTCAGATAAGGCCGTATAGACTGCCGTCAGTTTGCATAAAAATCGGAGCAGTCTGTATACGATTCCGAGCGGTCTGCATAATTTCTGAGTAGTTTGTCTAAAAAACCGAGCAGTCTGCATACAATCCGGAGCAGTCTGCATACATTCCCGAGCCCTTAAAACACTCCTTTTATGCTTTTTTTTAGTATACAGAGCACTTTTTTCAGTGCACCAAGCACTTGGCCGGGTAGTTTAAGCCCCAGGGAAACCGGTTGAAGCAGTCGGTTGGGGTGTCAAAGAACTTTTTTGGGTGAATCCAATGCTTTGGAACATCATTCCATCCCCGAAGCTACCCTCCAAGCTTCAGGAGAATGTCTTCTCAGGCGTGCTTGCTGGATTCCCAGCTACCTAAACAAACAGCCGATTTGAAAAGCCTTGTTAAAAACATGCATTATGAACAAGATAGGGAGGTGGCAAAGCCCACAGTCTTGCGATAATTTTATGTTTCTCAGCATGGTTTTGTTAATTGGGCATTTTAAAAGAGGCTGAAAAATACAGTGATAAGGGCGTGTTGAAACTATCGGCGAGCGCTCCCTTGCGCGCTAAACAGCTCCAGCGCCCTAAAACTGAGCATAGCCATACTGTTTAATTAGCAGAAATCAGTACCTTGGGAAGTCTCCTAAAGGATACAGCAGTAGGACGCGTAAGCAAAAAACGCCGCACAAAATAGAAAGTCTATCCGACCGGTTTTTTAAAGGTAAGATTAATATTAGTAAAGAGTTACATAAATGACAGCTAATGAAGTATGAGTGTAGCATACACTTATACATACGTTAGCAGCAATAGAAATAAAGAGACG
>JBKDZK010000717.1:0-5293 GCA_047971205.1 Draconibacterium sp. | reverse complement strand
TTCTACTCTTATGAAGGATTTAATCAAAAAGGTTATAGAGGATGAAGCGCAAGCCATCCGAAACATTCCGGTTAGCGACGGAATGCTGACAGCTATTGAACTGATTTACGAGCGGGTACACCAGAAAAAAGGGAAACTGGTTACCAGCGGAATGGGGAAAGCCGGGCAAATTGCGTTAAACTATGCCACCACATTCAGCTCTACCGGAACACCGGCTGTATTTCTTCACCCAAGTGAATCGCAACACGGCGACCTGGGAGTACTGCAGGAAAACGATGTGTTGCTGGTGATCTCCAACTCGGGCAAAACCCGCGAAATTATTGAGTTGATCGATCTGGCCGAAAACCTTCACGAAGGCTTACCACTGATCGTCATCTCCAGCAACCCCGATGGAGTACTGGCGCAAAATGCCGATGCATTCATTTTCACCGGCAACCCCAAAGAAGTTTGTTTGCTGGGATTATCACCTACAACTTCTACCTCCGTAATGACCGTAATCGGCGATGCGCTGGTAGTTTCGATGATGAAAAAGTTCGGTTTTACCAACGAAGAATATGCCAGGCGTCACCACGGAGGTTACCTGGGAGATAAATCGCGGATGCAGGCAAAAACCGAGAAAAAGTAGAACCTTACCACTACAATCTGAAATTTCGGAAGGGGCATTTCCCGCAAGAGATTTCATAAAATGAAGACAAATGAGAATTACCAAAGAAGGCACCATCGGATTGATTATCGATATCCAGGAACGTTTGTTCCCGGTAATGCATGAAAAAGAAACGCTGCTGAAAAACTGCCAGATACTTATTGAAGGCTTGAATCATTTAGGTGTACCCGTGCTGGTTTCGCAGCAATACACACGTGGGTTGGGCGAAACACTGCCCGAAGTAAAATCGCTGTTTACGGAATTTGAATATCTTGAGAAAAAAGATTTCAGTTGTTTTGATGTTCCGGAAATCCACGAAAAGATTAACGCTTTCAACGCCAAAAATGTAATTATTTGCGGCATTGAATCGCACGTTTGTGTTTTGCAAACCGCAGTTGATCTAAAAGAAGCCGGCCTTAACCCGATTGTGGTGATGGATTGCGTTTCGTCGCGTACCGCCGAAAACTTCGAACTGGCTAAAGAACGTTTCCGCCACGAAGGCATTCTGATGACTTCGTACGAATCCATTCTTTTCGAGCTAACGCGGGCAGCCGGCACCGATGAGTTCAAATCCATATCGAAACTGGTGAAATAACACTCAGCTAATCAGGTTAAAAACCATATAAAAAAAGCAGGGCAAACCCTGCTTTTTTGTTTTGTATTTCAACTCTTTTCTTATTTTTAACCAACCGAACCAATAGTAACCGTTTTTAACCATGAACAGAACAATCCTTTCGCTCGTACTTATTTTTAGTGCTTTCTCCGTTTTTACTCAAAACCTGTCGGCTCCAACCGGTTTGCTGGTTGAACTGCTTCGGGAACCCGAAAAAGCCGTTATCACCGACTCCAATCCCGAGTTTGGATGGATTTTCCCGCAACAAGGAGTGACTCAAACTGCTTATCAAATACTGGTGGCTTCTTCTCCCGATCTGCTAACAGAAAAAGAAGCAGATTTGTGGAACAGCGGAAAAATCAACACCGCGGCTTCGATCAACGTTTCGTACAAGGGAAAGAGCCTGTCGCCCCATTCAAAATACTGGTGGAAAGCAAAGGTGTGGGGAAAGGTAGGTAAAGCGAGCGCATACAGTGAACCTCAGCAATTCATTACCGGCACCTTCGATTGGAGAAGCGACGAGTGGACAGGTGTCAGCAATTGGGTGGAACTGGCGCCCGGCAATTGGGTAGCAGAAGACCGGCAAATGGCGAGCTTCACCCAAAAAGAACCGGTTTTATTCAAAAAAGTCAGTGAAGGAAACTGGGTTGCCGATTTTGGACAAGCAGCCTTTGCAACAGTCGATTTTTCGATCACGTCGGATGTTGAAGGACAAAAGATCAGGGTTTACCTGGGTGAACGAAAAAATGAAGATTTATCGGTGCATAAAAATCCGGGGCGTAGCAACATTGGTTTCTTTCAAACGGAAATCGAATTAAAAAAGGGAACACATACTTACCAGGTAAAAATTCCGCCACACAGCGCCCGTTATCCACACAGCCAGAAAATGGCGCCTTTTTATCCCGAAGTAGTCCCGTTTCGTTACGCAGAAATTGAAAGCGACGGAAAAATACAGGTAAACAGCATCACGCAGGAAGCGCTTTATTATCTGTTTGACGACAGCCAGTCGGCGTTTAACAGCCCCAATGAGAACCTGAACAAAGTTTGGAACTTGTGTAAATACACGCTCAAAGCCACGCCGTTTCTAGGGGTTTATTCCGACGGAAACCGCGAGCGAATGCCCTACGAAGCAGATGCTTACATTCAGCAATTGGGACACTACGCGGTAGATCGTGAGTTTTCGGCGGCGCGCTACAGCCTTGCGTTTTTGGTTTCGCATGCCAGCTGGCCAACCGAATGGCAAATGCATACAGTTATGATGGCCCGCGAACACTACATGCACACCGGCGACACCGAATTTCTGGCAATGATCTACAACGATCTGAAAAAGAAAACACTGATCGACCTGCAACGCGAAGATGGCCTGATTAGTACCAAAACCGGAAAACTAACCTCCGAGGTTTTGAAAAGCATTCATTTTACAGGGGAAAGATTCAGAGACATTGTGGACTGGCCGCCTGTAGAAAACGACAACTATGAATTTGCGGATTACAACACCGTGGTTAATTCATTTTATTTTTATTCGCTGAAATGCATGTCGGAAATTGCCGCCGCACTTGGAAAAAACGAGGACAGCAACTTCTATAAAACACATGCAGAGAAGGTGAAACAAAGCATTCTGCACAACATGTTTGACACGCAGAAAGGCTACTTTGTGGATGGGATCGATGCCGGCCACGCGAGTTTGCATGCCAATATGTTTCCGCTGGCGTTTAACCTGGTGCCCGAGAAAGACATCTCTTCGGTGGTTCAATACATCAAAAGCAAAGGAATGGCGTGCAGCGTTTACGGCGCCCAATACCTGCTGGAAGCACTGTACAATGCGGGAGAAGCGGAATATGCCCTGAAGCTGATGACATCGGAAGACAAAAGAAGCTGGATGAACATGATAAAGGTTGGCTCTACCATGACCACCGAAGCATGGGACGAAGCCTACAAGCCCAATCTCACCTGGAATCATGCGTGGGCAACTGCTCCGGCCAACATTATTCCGCGCCGTTTAATGGGCATCCAACCCGTAGATCCCGGCTTTAAAATGTTTGCAGTAAACCCGCAGTCAGCCGGACTTGAAGACATCCAACTCACCATTCCGACAATTCGCGGAGCGATTGCCTGTAAGCTCAAAAGCAATCCGGAAGAATGGAAAATGGAACTTTCGGTACCCGGCAACAGTGAGGCACTGGTACTTATTCCATCAGAACTTGCGAATGTAAAGGTTAACGGGGAAAAAGCAGAAGTCAATTCAACAGTCGAATACCTCGGCATGTCCAGGAATTTATTTAAACTGGCCAGCGGAACTTATCGTATTTCGGCAAAAAAATAGATCTTTAATCAAGGAACTGTCGATAACAAATAACATAGAAATTTAATTGAAAAGAGTTAAACACTTATCAAGTGTTAATTCACTCCTTTCGGAGATATTTTGAAAAGTAAAATTATTCAAACAGGTTTGAAAACCCACTGTCTCTAGCCCAGTCTAAAGTTTGATAATATGTATTATAGGATGAACCTTCCTGGGGAACATAACAACTTAGACCACAACAAGTATTAATATTAAATCCTCTATATCCAAAGCCATCTCCCCCTAAAAATTTTTCAGTATGGGCTTCATAAAGGATAGTAGTTTCTAACGCTACTTTTACAACGGCTAAACTATCAATGGGATAATTCTTCTCCAAAAAATCATAGAAATCATAGAAAATAGGTTTATCGTATGAATCCAATTTTTGAATTGAGTCTTTATTGTACTCCCATATTTCTAGCGGATAATTGCATATCAATTTCTGTGTTATTTCTGCCAGCTTATCTAATTCTCTCATATCAATCAAAGATATTGTTGCCGACTGATATGCTCCAGCTAAAGAACTATAATAAGCATAATATTCTTTAGCAACTGATGTTAAAATTGACACATTATCTTTAGAACTGAATAAATATGGTATTATTAGCTCATATGGAAATCCATAAGACAATGTCTCTGTAGGTGAGGCCAACATATAATTTACATTGCCTCTTAATTCATATGCAACTTCAATACTCCCCATAAAACAAGCATCGAAAATAATATAATCGAATCTATTAGATATTACGCTTTTTAAGTCCGTAATATCTATCTCATAATCATTGTCCAGCCCAAATGACTTTTCCTTTAAATTAGTTGATGTGGGAGGGAGCCAGGAGGTTCCATGTGACCAAAGTACCAGTCCAAATGATTGGGAAGGATACATATCACAGATATAATCAAGGACATTTGCAAATATGTCTGTGTCTGCTGAATTTTGTTCTGGATATGTTTTAACAACTTCACTTCTAATCTCGTCTGTTTCGTCATGTGTTATTTTTAAAATTTGACATCCATCGGAGGATGAATCCCAATAGACAATTAAGTTTTGATCATCACATATAACACTTTCCATTTGGTTAATATTCTTTTTAGAATAGCTACTTAAACTATTGTCCGCTGCCATATAAACAATTACTGTTTTGTCATAGGTACACACAGTGTCTATATCCTCTTTTTGACACCCTTCGGCGAGTAAGATCAATAGTGAAATTAAAAGAACTACTGCAATTCGCCTCATTCTATAAAAAGCTAGAGCAACAATCACCTGTAACCAACTATAAACCAATGCCCTATCGGGGTCATTTTGTTCAATCATCTTGTCCTCTTTTTTACTCATAGAGAAATTTATACTATTTACTCCTCTTAAATAATTCTCCCCTTGGTTTTACCAAGGGGAGAATAAAAAGTAACCCAAGCTCAAGCTCAAAAAACCTTCTTTTATTAACGAATGTTATTTCTCTTTAAATTATGTTTGGCATTTCTCCAAAACTATTCATTAACATAAATATAGGCATTGTCTTTATAGAAATCATATATACCCAAAACAAATAACTTTTCGGTTTTTTCACTCGGTCTTTTTCCCTTTTTCTACACCAAAATTTTAAACCGTAGCTACGGCTATGCCTGAAAATTTTGACTTGAAAAAGAAAAAAATAAATTCGTCAAAATTCCCGAAAAGCTATCTGCATTGAGT
>JBKDZK010000716.1:0-7590 GCA_047971205.1 Draconibacterium sp. | reverse complement strand
ATTGGAGCCAATACCACCATCGATTGCGGAACAATGGGACATACCATTATCCGCAAGGGAACCAAAATTGATAACCTGGTGCAGATCGCACACAATTGCGACATTGGCGAACACAATGTTTTTGCCGGCCAGGTAGGAATTTCCGGATCAACCAAAGTTGGAAATTATAACAAATTTGCCGGTCAGGTAGGACTGGGAGGGCATATAACGGTTGGAGATCATGTTACGTTGGGAGCACAGTCCGGTGTTGGACAGAGTGTGAAAAGTAACCAGGTATTGTTTGGGTCTCCGGCTATTGAGATTAAGCAGGCAATGAAGGCATATGTAGCTATCCGGTATCTGCCGGAGATGCGCACTGATCTTGCCCGGCTGAAAAAGGAGATGGACGCCCTTAAAAACAAATAGAACGAATTTCATATTACATGCTTGAAAAACAAAAAACGCTGGCGAACCCATTTAAGATCGAGGGCAAAGGATTGCACACCGGTGTAATGGTAACCATGAACTTTTTGCCGGCGCCGGTAAATCACGGATTTAAATTCAAAAGAGTAGATTTGGAGCATCAGCCGATTATTGATGCTGATGTGGATTTGGTAGTCGATACTTCGAGAGGAACCCTGCTGGAAAAAGAGGGGGCCCGGATTGGCACGATTGAACACGCACTGGCTGCACTGATCGGGATGGACCTCGACAATGTGCTGATTGAGGTGAACAACGAAGAAGCCCCCATTATGGATGGGAGTTCAAAATATTTCGTGGAAGCCATCGAAAAGGGAGGGGTAGTAGAACAGGATGCCGATTGCGAGTACTTTGAGATTACCGAAAAGGTTGAAATATTTGACGAAAAATCGGGATCGCACATTGTGGCACTGCCCGACGACGATTATCGCCTGAACGTGATGATCTCTTTCCCGTCGGCCGTATTGAGTAACCAATATGCCACACTCGATTCAATCCAGGATTTCAGAACAGAAGTGGCTGAGTGCCGTACTTTTGTATTTGTAAGAGAGATAGAATTTTTACTCAATCATAACCTGATCAAGGGTGGCGATCTGAACAATGCCATCGTAATTATCGATCAGGAGATTTCTCAGGAAGCGCTTGATCGCCTGGCCGATTTGACCAATCACCCACGGGTGGAAGTAAAACCTCAGGGAATTCTGAACAACCTCGACCTGCATTTCGACAACGAGTGCGCACGGCATAAACTGCTGGATGTGATTGGTGACCTTGCCCTGTGCGGGAAGCGAATCAAAGGACGGGTAATTGCATCGAAACCGGGACACGGACCGAATACGATTTTTGCCAAAGAGCTGAAACGTCAGTGGCTGAAAGAAAAAGAAAGTGCGCCCAAATGCAACCCAAACGACAAACCTTTGATGGACATCAACAAAATCAGGGATTTGTTACCGCACCGTTATCCTTTTTTGATGGTGGATAAAATTGTGTGCATAAACGAGGATGAAATTATTGGAGTAAAGAACGTAACTGTAAACGAGCCGTTCTTTCAGGGACACTTTCCTGAGGAGCCGGTAATGCCCGGAGTTATGCTAATTGAGGCGATGGCTCAATGCGGTGGTTTACTGGTTCTTAATCAGAAAAAAGAGAAATATTCTACCTATTTTATTCGGGTAGATAATGTTAAATTCAGGCAGAAAGTTGTGCCCGGCGATATGTTGATTTTTAAATTAAAATTAACTTCGCCGATCAGAAGAGGAATAGCCAACATGAAGGGGCTTACTTATGTAGGAGACAAAATTGTAGCCGAAGGTGAGTTTATGGCACAAATAGTTCTAAAAACAGATTAAATAATTAATATTATAGAATGAAACAACCACTAGCTTACGTTCATCCGGATGCGAAAATAGCTGATAACGTTGTTATTGAGCCTTTCGTTTCTATCGATCACGATGTTGTAATTGGAGAAGGAACTAGGATCGGTTCAAGCGTTACCATTTTACCTGGGACCAGGATTGGTAAAAACTGCAAAATTTTTCCGGGAGCTGTAATTGGCGCTGTTCCGCAGGATCTGAAATTCAAGGGTGAGTATTCAACTGTTGAAATCGGAGATAACAATACCATCCGCGAATTTGTGACCATTAACCGGGGAACTACTGCCAAAGGAAAAACCTTGGTGGGAAACAATAACCTGATTATGGCTTATGTACACATTGCACACGATTGTGTGGTGGGTAACAATGTCATTTTGGTGAACAGTACACAATTGGCTGGTGAAGTTTGTATTGACGACTGGGCGATCATCGGAGGTATGACAGCCATTCATCAATTCTGCAGAATCGGTTCGCATGTCATGATTTCCGGAGGTTCTTTGGTTCGTAAAGACGTTCCTCCGTTTATTAAAGCCGGTCGCGAGCCGTTATCGTATGTAGGTATTAACTCGATTGGTTTACGCAGACGAAATTTCAATAATGATAAAATCCGCGAAGTGCAGGACATTTACCGTTACATCTATCAGAAAGGATTAAATGTAGCGCAGGCGGTAGAAATTATTGAGGCAGAAATGCCCGCAACACCCGAACGCGATGAAGTCCTTTTATTTGTAAAAGACTCGAAACGTGGAGTAATTCGTGGATATTTCCCCGATTAAGTTGTGATAAGAAAGAACTGAATGCCATTCCGGAAACGGGGTGGCATTTTTGTTTTTAGGCGAATGGTTAAGCCCCTGCAAATCTGTTGTTGCGACTTTCGTCTTTGGGGGTTTTATTTTTTTTATAAGTGTAGTAGTTTATTTTCCGTGATTCCAGCCCTGGGCCTGCAACGGAATGGCTGAGCCTCCGGTGGTAACCAGGTTAACGCCTTCCGAAGCTTCGGTCATGTGGCCAATGATCGTAAAGTCAGGATCGTTCTTGATCTTTTCGTAATCATCAAGCGGAAGCGTAAACAGCAGCTCGTAGTCTTCCCCTCCGTTAAGTGCTGCCACCAACGGGTTGATGTTGAGCTCCTCGGCCATTTGCTTGGTTTGTAGATCCATGGGAACTTTGTCTTCAAACAAACTGCACCCAACGCCCGAGTTTTTGCACAAATGCATAATTTCGGAAGAAAGCCCGTCGGAAATGTCAATCATCGACGTGGGTTTAATGCCCATCTTTTTAAAGGCGGCAATAATGTCGGCGCGCGGTTCGGGCTTAAGCTGGCGTTCCAGTATATAGTCGTATCCGCCTAATTGAGGCTGCATGTTTTCATTTACCTTGAAAACTTCGTTTTCACGTTCGAGCAGTTGCAGTCCCATGTAGGCTCCGCCCAAATCGCCTGAAACACAAAGCAGGTCGTTGGCCTGGGCACCACTTCTTTTCACGATGTCGTCTTTTCCCACTTCCCCAATGGCAGTAATGCTGATCGTCAATCCGGTCAGAGAACTGGTCGTATCGCCTCCCACCAGGTCAACCCCATATTTTTCGCAGGCGAGGTAAATTCCTTCGTACAGTTCATCGATCGCCTCCACCGAAAATTTGCTGGAAATGGCAATGCTGATCGTGATTTGTTTCGGAGTGGCATTCATAGCATAAATGTCCGAAAGATTCACTGCTACCGACTTGTATCCAAGGTGTTTCAGCGGCACATACATCAGGTTGAAATGTATACCTTCTGTAAGCAAATCGCTGGTAACAACGATCTGTTTGTTCCGATAGTCAAGAATGGCAGCGTCGTCGCCAACACCCAAAACAGAGCTGTCGTTTTTTAACTGAATGTTTTTTGTGAGCCGATCAATCAGGCCAAATTCGCCAAGCGTCGAGATGCTGGTATGTTTTGTTTCTTTACTCATTATTAATTACAGACAAAGAAGTATGAATTGTAATGTTCAGGGAGCAAAAATACCCATAGTTTTATATCTTTGCAATTTATTTAAACACTCTTATTACAACATTGTTATAAGGGTAGAAAACTAGAAGAATGGAAGATCAGTATAAGATATTATCAGAAGTTACGCAAGGCGAATATAAATACGGTTTCGTAACGGATATTGAAACCGAAATCATTGAGAAAGGGCTGAACGAAGACGTGATTCATTTGATTTCCGCCAAAAAGGAAGAGCCGGAATTCATGTTGAATTTCCGTTTGGATGCTTACCGGAGATGGCTGAAAATGAAAATGCCCAACTGGGCCTATTTAAAAGTTCCGCCCATCGATTTCCAGGCGATCAGTTACTACGCCGCGCCGAAGAAAAAAGCACAATACGAAAGTTTGGATGAAGTAGATCCGGAATTGCTGGAGACTTTTAACAAGCTGGGTATTCCGTTGGAAGAACAGAAACACCTGGCAGGAGTGGCCGTTGATGCGGTGATCGACAGCGTTTCGGTAAAAACTACTTTCAAGGAAACGTTGGCTGAAAAAGGTATTATTTTCTGCTCGTTCTCGGAAGCGGTAAAAGAGCATCCCGGGCTGGTACAGAAATACCTCGGACAAGCGGTGCCGGTTGCCGACAATTACTTTGCAGCCTTGAATTCGGCCGTATTTAGCGACGGTTCGTTTTGTTACATTCCGAAGGGAGTTCGCTGCCCGATGGAATTGTCAACGTATTTTCGTATCAACGCGGCAAATACAGGTCAGTTTGAACGGACGCTGATTGTAGCTGACGACGACAGTTATGTTAGTTACCTGGAAGGTTGTACCGCACCCATGCGTGACGAAAACCAGTTGCATGCAGCGGTGGTTGAAATTATTGCGCTTGACCGTGCAGAAGTAAAATATTCTACGGTTCAGAACTGGTACCCGGGCGATAAAAACGGGAAAGGCGGTATTTACAACTTCGTAACCAAACGTGGTGTTTGCCGCGGGGTTTCCTCGAAAATCAGCTGGACTCAGGTAGAAACCGGATCAGCCATTACCTGGAAATACCCAAGCTGTATTCTGATGGGTGACAATTCAGTCGGTGAGTTTAACTCGGTGGCTGTTACCAACAACTACCAGCAGGCCGACACGGGTTCTAAAATGATCCACATCGGGAAAAATACCAAGTCAACGATCATTTCAAAAGGTATTTCTGCCGGGAAAAGTGATAACTCGTACCGTGGTTTGGTGAAGATTCTTCCGGGAGCGAAAAACTCACGAAACTTCTCACAGTGTGATTCGCTGTTGTTAAACGATACCTGTGGCGCACACACTTTCCCGTACATAGAAGTAGGGAATAAATCGTCGGTGGTAGAGCACGAAGCAACCACCTCGAAGATTGGAGAAGACCAGATTTTTTACTGCAACCAGCGTGGTATCGATACCGAAATGGCCATTGGAATGATCGTAAACGGTTATGCCAAGGAGGTGCTGAATAAACTACCAATGGAGTTTGCGGTAGAAGCCCAGAAGTTGTTGCAGATCAGTTTGGAGGGCAGTGTAGGATAGAAATATTAACCAGAGGAGCAGCATTTCCTATAGTTGCTCAAATTCAATATTCAATAAAATGTTATCAATAAAAGATTTATATGTTTCCGTTGAGGGAATGGAAATACTGAAAGGAATCAACCTGGAAGTGAAGCCAGGCGAAGTTCATGCCATTATGGGCCCGAACGGGTCAGGAAAAAGTACTTTGGCAAATGTTTTGGCCGGAAAAGAAGAGTACGAAGTTACTTCGGGTTCGGTACTTTTTGACGGCGAAGATTTGCTGGAGAAAGCACCGGAAGACCGTGCAAAAGATGGTCTTTTCCTGAGTTTCCAGTACCCGGTTGAAATTCCGGGTGTGCCAATGGTGAACTTTCTGAAGTCGGCCGTAAACGAACACCGCAAATACAAAGGCGAAAAAGAACTTACCGCGGGCGAATTCCTGAAACTGATGCGCGAAAAGATGGACATGGTCGACATGCATCCGAATCTGACCAACCGCTCGGTGAATGAAGGTTTCTCAGGTGGTGAGAAAAAGAAAAACGAAATTTTCCAGATGGCCTTGCTTGAGCCCCGCTTGGCTATTTTGGATGAAACCGACTCAGGTCTTGATATTGACGCATTAAAAACAGTGGCCAACGGAGTAAACGCGTTACGTTCTCCTGAAAGATCGGCCATTGTGGTAACCCACTACCAACGCTTGCTGGATTATATTGTACCCGATTTTGTACACATTCTTTACAAAGGAAAAATTGTAAAAACGGCCGGGAAAGAACTGGCTCTCGAACTGGAAGAAAAAGGGTACGACTGGATTAAAACAGAAAACTAAAATGAGTGTTACAATAGAAAAAGTCGATTTATCGCTTAAGTACACCGCGTATTACAAACAGGTGAAAGAGGAGCTTTTCGAAGGTTCTTCCGACATCCTGAATGCCCAGCGAAACAAGGCGTTTCAGAGTTTTGTAATGCAGGGTATCCCGACGCGAAAAAACGAAGACTATAAATATACCAACCTGCATCCTTCGTTTGCTCCCGAATTTGCGTTTGTGCATTCGCGGACAGATGAAGAAGCCAACTTGCAGGAGATTTTCCGTTGCGATGTACCACAGTTGGATACTACGCTGGCCTTTGTTTACAACGGATGGTTTTCGAAAAAGAGCAGTGCAATCGATCAGCTTCCGGAGGGAGTGATCCTTGATAGCCTGGAGAATATTTCAAAAGAACGTCCTGAGCTTCTTTCAAAATATGCCAGTCTGGCCAACCCGGATGAAGACCCGATGGTGGCGATGAACACTGCATTTGCCAAAGACGGTTTCTTCCTGTTTGTTCCCAAAGGAGTGGTGCTCGATAAAGCGATTCAGATCATCAACCTGATGAAAGGATCGTCTGATCTGCTGGTTACACAGCGAAACTATATCTGTGTGGAAGAAGGTGCAAAACTGCAATTGTTGCTGTGCGATCACAGCGAGAATCAGAACAATTACCTGAGCAACTCGGTGACCGAGGTTTTTGCAGGAAGCAATGCTGAAGTGGAGTTTTACGCTTTGCAAAATCAGCATAACAAAGCAACCAGTATTCATTCGGTTTTTGTAGAACAGCAACGTGATTCGCGGGTAACGACACACACTGCATCCTTGCATGGCGGCCTGATTCGTAATAACCTGAAATTCATTTTGAACGGAGAGAATTGCGAAGCCAATATGTACGGAATTTCGTTTTTGGATAAAAAACAACACGCCGATAATTTCACGCAGGTAATTCATGCAAAACCACATTGCGTGAGCAACCAGGTTTACAAGAATGTACTGGATGAGCAATCAACCGGAGCATTTTCGGGCAGGATACACGTGGTTCGTGATGCACAAAAAACAAATGCATTTCAGCGAAACAACAACTTGTTGCTGACCGACCAGGCGACCATGCAAACCAAGCCGCAGCTGATTATTGATGCCGATGATGTAAAATGCAGCCACGGTGCCACGGTTGGGCAGATTGATGAGGAAGCATTGTTTTACCTTCGAGCCAGGGGAATTGACGAAGACAAGGCGCGACTGATGATGATGAATGCTTTTGCACATGAAGTGATCCAGGAAATTAAACTGGAGCCGCTGCGTGAGCGTATCGACGAACTGGTTGATAAAAGATTAAGAGGTGAACTGGCGCGTTGCCACGAATGCTCTTACGGAAAAGACTGTTAATTATTAAGTTATAGATTAACCCGGAAAATATCCGTTTGGATACATCGGAAGGGATTAC
>JBKDZK010000715.1:0-1835 GCA_047971205.1 Draconibacterium sp. | reverse complement strand
TGGCTGACAGAGGGGTGAAATAAAGAAAATTCGATTTTCAGCGATTTAGCTGAAATGAAGTTGGCGTAATACTCCTTGGCTCTGCCACGGGGATAGTCAACTTCAAGAATTTTCTTTATTCAGTTAAATCGATTAGCGTAAAAACTACACATACAAAGAAAGTTCATTTTGTTGCGTCACACTTCTTGTATATTGTTTGTTTTGCATTGAATTTTGACCTTAATTTGAACTTATTAATTAATATTTGTGTTTTAGGGTTAAAAAATATTCACGGTGGAATTTGTATACGAAAAAATCTTTGTTCCTCACAAGCACTCTTTTATTACGCGGCGACTAAAGATGGATCCCAACTCCGAAAAGATTCATTCCCATAATAACTTTGAGCTAAACCTGATCACTTCGGGATCGGGAAGAAGGATTGTCGGGAATAATATTTCGAGTTACACTCCGGGCGATCTGGTATTGCTGGGGCCAAATATTTCTCACTGTTGGGAAGTGCTGGAGACCAGTAACGATGAGGAGCCTGAATGCGTGGTTACCCATTTTTACGAAAACCTGATTAGTTCCGATTTCTTCAATATCCCGGAACTGGAGCAGGTGGTTGAGTTGCTGAAAGAGGCGCACAGCGGGATTCTTTTTAAAGGCCCTAAAATTGAGAAAGTAGCCTTAACGCTGAACCGCATGGTAGAATTGAAAGGTTTGGAGCGGTACATTAACCTGCTGAAGGTATTCAGTCTTTTACTAAAAGTGGAAGACCGTGAATACCTGGCGTTGCCTTCGGAACTCCCTAGCAATTATGATAAAGACCGTGATCAGATCGACAAAATCTACGAGTACGTTTTTCAGAATGTTCAGGAAGGCATCAATTTAAAGGAAGCTGCCAAGGTGGTTTACATGGAACCCAGTTCGTTTTGCCGTTACTTTAAAAAGAAAACCAGCCAGACATTTATGGAATATGTTAAAACCGTACGAATTGGAATTGCCGCCAAACTGCTGGCCGAAACCGATAAGCGGATAACCCAGATCTGTTACGAATGCGGCTACAACAACCTCGCAAATTTTAACCACTACTTTAAAGTGATCATGGGGAAAACGCCTTCTGATTACCGAAAGGACTTTCGTTAAGTTTCTATTTCTGAGAGGTTTTTGTTTCCTTTGATGATATTGCAGTGATACATTAATCCTTTGGGAAGTTTCTAAATGCTTAACATATCGCTATATGGTAGTTTCGTGTATTTCGAACAGCCTGTGATTTAATGTCCTGAAAGGACTAAATATGAATAACCACCGGTGCAACCGGTGGTGCATGAAAGATATAGAATCCAGCCCCGAAAGGGGGTGAACGACGACCGTTACTTAAGAAAGTATCGCTCGTCAATTTTAATGTGGTGTTCTTCCAAAATTCTTCGGAACTCCGCTTCAAAAGTTTCTGTTTTGTGGTGTTCCTCCTGGTTCTTAATATAGTTGATCAGTTTATCCTTATCCCAATGTGAGTAAGTTAATGCAGCATAACCCTCAGACCAGCCAATAAACTTCGGGAAATCATCGGAATCTTTTAACCAAACAGAGGAGGCAGTTTTAATATCCCTGACAAAATCAGCCAAAGCAATGGATGGATGAAGGTCGGTTAGAATATGAATATGCTCCTCCATTCCATTAATCCTGTACAAATGGCAATCTTTATTCTTTATGATTCCCCAGATATATTTAAAGAGCCTTTCTTTATGTTCCGGATTTAATGTTTTTTGACTGAGTTTGGTGCGAAAAATGATTTGATAGATAATTTGTCGATAGCTGGACATGGTGGTTAATCTTTAGATTGTAATTCAGTTAGC
>JBKDZK010000714.1:0-5546 GCA_047971205.1 Draconibacterium sp. | reverse complement strand
ATTAGTGGGGGTATTTTTATGACCATTGAACTGTCATCTAACCTCTCATGGAATACAAGATAATGATTTTAAATAAATTTTAATAATTATGAAAACCTTAGAGAGTAAATGTTTCATGTATTGATGAAAACTATAACATCAATAAATCTTGTGTTTATTTGCGGGTTGTTCAAGGGAAGGTGCTTTGAAAATACAAAGGAATTTCTAATTAATGTTGGAAGAATAAGAGTGAACACAATAAAGGAGCCCAGCAACCAGAACGGTAGTTAAAATGACATAAAGAGGGGACTTTGAACAGGCTGTTCCGATTGCATCATCGATTGATAAATAATGTGTTTACATTTAGGCTGCTCAAGGGAAAACGCTTTGAAAATACAAAGGACTTCCTAAATAAATGTTGGAAAATAAGAGAGAAGACAATAAAGGAGCTCAGCAACCAGAACAGTTACAATTATGACATAAAGAGGGGCTGTTTCCCGGTATCTGATCTATCTCAATAGAAAAAATCTTACATTAGTGTTTAACTAACTTTACAACTTTCGACGAGTTTCCTAAAACAATCCTTACCATATATATTCCACTGGGCAAAGAACGCAGGTCAAACTCCTCCCGGGTAGATCTTATTTCTTTTACCGATAAGATTTTCCCTGACATATCTGCAAAAAACACTTTGGTTTCACCTTCCGGCAATACAGAGAAGCTAAGCGTAACGTTGTCAGTTGCAGGGTTTGGATACATGTTTACATCCAATAAAAGGACATCGTCTGTTCCGGTAAGCTCTTCAGATATCTGAATCAATGCACTTCCCCATTCTTCATACACTAAATCGCCGGCAACGGCTACCGCATCAAGGTCTTTTTCATTGTTCCCGGAAACTCTCCAGGCTTTTAGCTGAATAGGATTGCCATCCATAAAACCATTTGATTCTCCCACATCAGAAAATGATGTAACAAGACTAACCGAACGATTCTCGATATCTTCTTTGGTCAACTTAACAGCCCCCACACATAAATTGCCATCGAAAGCAGCAATTTCATCACCTGCTTCGAAATCGGTTTGTAATAAATCCAGGTACAAATTCATGTGATTATGCCCGTTCCCCGGATAGTCAAGGACAAAATGTGTCAGTGCTTCTTCAGCCACTGCTACAAATGCCCCTTTCTCATACGAATCCATAATATTGAGGACACAATCCTGGCTCACATTTACAAGATAACCTTCCCCGGGAGAGAAATATCCAATTCGGTTTACCCATCCAAAACGACGCCCCCAGTTTTCAAGCGAACGCCCACTCTCGTCCTGTACTTTTAGTAGAACTCCGGCATCAATTAAAGATTTAACCACATCTATGGCATTAACTTTTTCAGGCGATGGAAAAGAAATAATATTCCAGCCTCTTCTTAAATTTAACGTTGCGGGTAATGCTACTTGCGGACCGAAAAGCTCCAGTTTACAATTGGACCTTACCTGAATTTTATAGCCTTTTGATTCGGAAAAATCGCCAATATTATTTACCCAGGAACCATTTGAGGCTTTTCCATAAGTATTGCCATCCTCATCAACTACTTTTACCAAGGCACCGTCAGCTGCTAAATCTTTTAATATAGAATCCATGTTTCGTCCATCGGGAATAACATAGGATGAAAAAATATTCCACCTTCTCCTCAGGGATATTTCCTGGGTTACAGAAAGATCATCAGGCGTAACTGAAATAACGCCCAATATAGTGGTAACAATACTATCACATCCGCTTACCGAGCTTAAGTTACGTGTGTAGGTGCCGGAAGTAATCCATCCCTGGTAACTTTCTCCTTCAACAATCGAAATATCTTCGGTAATATGATAAACCGGGTTCACCGAAAGGTGTGTGATGACGGTGCTATCGGCCCCGGTGGAAGTTTTTAATGTCCGTTCGTACTGACCGGCCTTGGTCCATCCCAGATACGATTCACCTTCACAAATGCTGACATCCTCGCTTGTAAAAATATTCTCAAAAACGCTTAAGTGGGTGGTAACAATACTATCACACCCGCTTACCGAACTTAAGTTACGTGTGTAGGTACCGGAAGTAATCCATCCCTGGTAACTTTCTCCTTCAACAATCGAAATATCTTCGGTGATATGATAAACCGGGTAAAAAAAAAGATGTGTGGTAACGACGCTATCTGCCCCGGTAGAGGTTTTTAGTGTGCGTTCGTATTGGCCAGCTGTTGTCCATCCCAGATACGATTCTCCCTCACAAATGGAGATATCTTCAGTGGTAAAAACAGGTGATAAATCGGTTATTGTTACCGTCGATTTTTTAAAGTTGGAAACATTTCCTGCCGCATCAATGGCCCAGGCATATAATGTTTTGAAACCAAAACCACTAAAAGTATAGGAACCAGGAGGATTTGTACTCCAGTTATTATTGGTACTCAAAGGGGGCACAGGGCTTTCGCTTAACAGGTAACCAACTACACCAACATTATCAGAAGCCACAAAACTGGTTACAGGCACATTTAAATTACTTGATGTTTGCGATGTTGAGAATGAAGTCACAATTGGAGCTTCCGTATCCGGAACTAAAGTTGCCTTAATGTTTATCGTAATTTCAGCATCAGCAGATAATGGATTTAATCCATTGTCAGTTACCTGAACTACTAAAACAATAGTGCGGTTTGTTGAAAAGCTTAAATCGGTATTGGCCGATATTTCTCCTGTTGACGGATCGATGGAAAACAGGTTGTCCTGGTTTCCGGAAAGAATGACATAATGTAAAGACTGTCCGGCATCCGGGTCGCTGGCTGCTACGGGCGCTACGATATCTGACGTTTTTATGTCTTCTACATTAAAAATCTGATCGTTAATTACAGGAGCCTGGTTAAGACTACTTCCTTCGGCCTTGATTAATATGATAGAAGTAAAAGGTTTTAAAACAACCTTGGTCACGATCTTTCCGTCAATATCGTAAAATGTTCCGGTTCCCGGGTTTAAAGTTCGGTCACTATTGGTATCGTTATAATAAAGTTCAGCCTTTTCATAATCCGTAACATTAGGATATTTTGCGCCCTCACCCATTCCGCTTTTTTGCTGGTATTCTTCAATAGTAAGGCCCCATCCATAGAGATTTTCTGTTGCAATATTATTTTTATTCGGAGAGCCATAGTAATTTCGGCTGGTACTCACCCCTAAATTTGCCCCATCATTTATCCAAAGCAACATGGTCCTGGTATGACCTGTTTTGGCAAAGAAAACGTTATCGGTCACAACATTGTTTTCCATCGGTAAATCTACCCTGTTATGTCTGGCAAGAAATTGGCGACGGGTATTTTCGAACAAAATATTTTTAGTAACATTGACATTGAGGGTATTATGTAGAAATATTCCTCGCCCGTTTACGCCAAATATCGTATTCTCCTTAATTTCAATGCCTTCTGCGGTGTCATCCAAATAAATACCAAATGTTTCAATCTCGTCAACGGGGCCAATATCCGAAATAATATTATTGCGGATTATGGTGCCGGTACAGTCGGTATGTGCATAAATTCCACCACCATCCTGCAAGGTTAAACAGGCTCTTTCGATCCTGTTTTTTTCAACCATATTATTCTTCCCCTGAAACATTATTCCATTGTATCCAATATCTGATACTTTGTTATTGGATACAGTACTGTTATTGATAGGATACAATGTCATCCCGGTAGCAGTATTGTATGCATCAACAAATGCCCCAAGGCCAATGTTATTCAGCAATGAAATGTTTGTGATCGTGTTTGACGAAACAGTGAAATTATTTCCCATTGCCCTTATTCCCGAACGGTTTGATCCGGAAATAATATTATTGGTAATCTGAATATTTTGTGATTCCTCGCGATCGGAAATATAAATACCACATTCATAATTATCAACCAGGGTGTTGTTATTGATTACAACATCATTACAGGTACTCGAAAATAATATCCCGTTCTTTTTAAAGCCTTTGATATCCAGGTCCTGAATGGTCACAAACTTTACACCGGAGCCGGAAAAACCATTGTCGGATTCTGATACTTCTACCACATAATTATCGGGCGTATCTCCTTTTGAGGTCCACAAATAAACCGTATTGCTGCTTTCATCGTATGCCCATTGATTAGCCCCGTCAAGCGTGTTCAAGTGGTTAATCACGAAAAAATTATCATTTTTTTCCATCGCATACGCATACATTGGCTGATTTTCCAGGGTAATGGTATTCCCACTGGCGTTAACAACTTTCCTGGCTTCGAACGACCAGGCTACCAATCGAAGAATTGCTGTGGCCCCTTTCCAGTTAACACCGGATAAACCACTGGAAGAAAATACGGTATTACTGCTAATAGTTTCAATGGGCAAATACCCCGAGTTTGGATGCCTGGAAACCGGCACTTCATCTCCGTTAATAAAAACCTGAGATACGGCCCTATCAACCGATGCTTTATAAATATTGCCGGAGTGTTTTTCCCACCCGGTAATTTTTTGTCCTCCTGTAATTACAGGTTTTGCTCCTGTTCCATAGGCACCGTACACAATCGGACTCCCCGAACTTCCCCTGGAAGTTACCGAAATAGTCCCTACCCACTCATCGCCTCTGTTAAATAATATCTGGTCACCCGGCGAAAATGTACGACCGTTCACTTTTTCCAGGGTTTTCCAGGGTAGACTTGTACTTGTACCAGGGTTTGAATCATTTCCTGAATTACTTACATAGTACGTTTCGGCTCTTGCTGAAAATGCAACAAAGATAAAAACTGATAGTACAATTAAATTGCGTTTCAATTCACTCTTTACCATTAACTTCTCTATTCTTCTGCTCAATTTTATAAAACCAAACAGATGAATCATTTTTAATACTTCTGGTTTCATCACTACAACGACAATTGGGTTTGTAATTTCAACCGCAAACATAGAAAAAACTTTTTCTCATCTGCTAATCACCAAGAAACAAACACCTTACACAATCATTCCAGATGTTTTTGATTAAACATATTCTACAAGTTAGGCATAATTAGACTATTTTAGACTTTATTAGAAAACCAAAAATCACCTAACCAAAAAGAAATTAAGACGCATATATCCAATTCCCAGAACATCAGAACCAACTTGAACTTTATAAAAATACATTACATAAATTTAGAATTATTTATAAGAAGCTGTATATTAAAATTATAGAAAACTTTTAGAAGGCGCAAATACCTGTTTAACAAAAAAGAACAAATAATAAATTAGAAATTTTTTTTAATCTATTTTCATTCTTAATAATACTCTTAACAATAATGAAGTCGCATGTGAACAATGAAATATGAGAGTGAAATGCAAATTATCAAGCTTGATTCATTATACGAGAATGGTAACATTACCTAAAAAAAGGGGGGGGTGGCTATAAATGAGGGCACAGGCTCATAAAAAATCATCCAGGTACTCAATCGCAATAAAGAAAATTCTTGAAGTTGACTATCCCCGTGGCAGAGCCAAGGAGTATTACGCCAACTTCATTTCAGCTAAATCGCTGAAAATCGAATTTTCTTTATTTCATCCCTCTGTCAGCC
>JBKDZK010000713.1:0-1664 GCA_047971205.1 Draconibacterium sp. | reverse complement strand
TATTTGTTTACATTTTTGCAGGTATTTCTCAATTATATTTTATTTTTTCAAAATTGTGAAATACTAAAATAACTATAGATATTACTAGCTTAAAAAAATAAAACACTCAGATTGACAATATTGATAAAAAGATTCTTAATATGATTATGAAAAACGCTCGTACTCCGTTTCTAGAAGTGGCTAGAGAATGTGGAGTGTCAGGAGCAGCAATTCATCAGCGTGTTGCTAGATTAACCAATATGGGGGTTATCTCAGGTAGTCATTTCGAAGTAGATCCTGAAATATTGGGATATACAACTTGTGCATTTATGGGGATTTACCTAGATAGTGCGAAATATAATAAACAAGTAGCAGAGCAACTGAGAAAAATTCCGGAGGTGGTAGAATGCCACTTTACTACAGGACAATGGGCAATATTTATAAAGATTCAAACAAAAACCAACAAAGAGTTGAAAGATTTGATTGACAATGAACTTCAAATAGAAGGTATTGCTCGTACAGAAACCCTTATGTCTCTGGAAGAAGGATTCAGACGTCAGATTCCGATTGATAAACAATAGTATCAAGAATGAATAAACGTCCATTAATCCTAATCAGCAATGATGACGGTGTTACTGCAAAGGGAATATCAGTATTGACTGAGATAATGAAAGATTTTGGTGATGTGGTAGTTGTTGCTCCCGATTCTCCAATGTCGGGAATGTCTTCAGCTTTAACAAGTGAATCACCACTTATCGTAAATAAAATATCCGAAGAGAAAGGCTGTGTTGTATATTCATGTAGCGGAACTCCGGCTGATTGTGTGAAACTCGGCTTCAATGAGCTGCTAGATAGAAAACCCGACTTTGTAGTTGGAGGAATTAATCATGGAGCTAATTCTTCTATTAGTGTTTTATATAGTGGAACAATGGGTGTTGCGCTTGAGGGGTGTGTACATGGTGTACCATCAATAGCGTTTTCAATTTGTAACCATGATGTAGATGCAGATTTCTCGGAAGCTACCCCTTGGATTAGGCAAATATTCAAAAGAGTGATGGACGAAGGTATTCCGAAATATACTTGCCTGAATGTAAATATTCCAAAGGGTAGGATAGAAGGAGTAGAAGCAAGAAGGCAGGCACTAGGAATTTGGAACAACGAAATGGAAAAGCGTATAGACCCACGAGGAAGAGAGTATTATTGGCTCACCGGAAGTTTTGTGAATATGGAACCGGATGCCGAAGATACGGACTTGAATGCTTTGGATAACCACAAAATAAGTATTGTACCCGTGAAAATTGATATGACGGCAGATGCTTTTATCAATCAGATTAAAAATTGGGATTTCTAGTATCGCATGGCTGCAAATAAAAATAAAAGAGATAGGATGATGTTGGGGTTTGGCTTGGGTATGCTGATACCTTTGCTTACCTATATTCTAATTTATCTAGTTAAACAACCCGACATAAGTCTTCAAGATTACACCTCAGCAATGTTAGGTTTAGGGATGCTATTCCCAATACTATCTCTTAGTGTATTGCCGAACTTGTTGGTATTCTTTTTATTTGACAAGATGAAACTGCTATTGGCAACTAGAGGAGTGATGTTAGCAATATTCATTTACGCTTTTTCGATTATTATAGCTAAGTTGTCTGTCTAAGAATGTGAGTTGTCTGTAGAGATAA
>JBKDZK010000712.1:0-1971 GCA_047971205.1 Draconibacterium sp. | reverse complement strand
TTCAGTACAGGCATGTTCTCCTGGGTAAGGGCGAGGTACTTTTCAATGATGCCGCCTTCGTTTTCCGTCCCGGTAATTTCTGCTGTGGACAGCCGTTCAAGTTTTACTATTCCGCAGTCGTTTAGAATACGCTCAAACTGGCTGACAGCATCCAGAAACTGGTTGGCGCTTTCTTTGTCTTTAACCTCTTTGGGGACGATAAAGCCACGGGCAAGACTACTGAAAGTGCTTTGCTGCCTCGACCGCTCTTTGGTCGTTTTGGTCAGTATCAGATAGCAATAATGGTTCAGGAAAGGCCGTTCGTTAAAATGCCTTTGGAAACTCCGGGAGAGGAAAGACATTTCTTCTGTTTCGGAGATTTCCGGGGCGTATTTTTCTTCGCAATACCAGTCCTGTTTTAACACGATAGAATAATCCGGCAACACTTTTATGGCTTTGCACCATGCCGAATGCAGGGTTTCGTACCCCGTAGCGCTGACGGTAAAGAGTTCGGGCAGTTTCACGCGAAATGCAACGGTTATATCCGCACCTTTCGAGAGGATACAACCGTTTTCTACCGCCAGCAGCGGGAATTTTTGTTCCAACGTATTTGTTTTCAGCATGTTTCTCATAGGCGTAATCCTTGTTTTAAACTGGTGGATTTTATTTGTCGATTGAATAGTTTCAATACCCTTCGTCGGTTGATCAGCCTGCGGGGGTATCTTTTTACGGCCTGCCGTTTCATCAGTCCGTGTGTGCCGTATTTTTTGTTCAGCGAAAAGGCCTGCCAGGTAAGCAAAGGGGCTGTTACCATGGCAAACCCGATACAGATGCTTTGCGGTACGCCACTCATGTACATCACCATAAAAAGGATAATGACAGCGAGCAGCCCACCGGCAAAAATGAACAGGTACTGGCTCTTTAGCCCCTGAAACTCGACTGGCTTGTTGATGCCTTTGTTGATGGTAAATTCTGCCATAGCTTAAAGGAAAAAGGACCTTAAAATGGTAGCAGCAACAATCAGGAAGATACAGGCCCCAAACCACGAAGCGGCAACCTTTGAGGTGTCAGGGTCACCGCTCGAAAACTTGTTATATACTTTCACGCCTCCAATTAGGCCGACAACCGCGCCAATGGCGTAAATCAGTTTGGTGGCCGGGTCAAAGTACGAAGTGACCATTTGGGTGGCTTCCGTGATACCGGCACTGCCGTCCCCCTGGGCCAGAAGACTGACCCAGGAAAGGGCAAATACGAAAAATGAGATTACTTTTTTTACCATACTTTTACAGTTTTATGTCGGGCAAGACCTGCCCGGCGGTTAATAATGGCGCAAACGTATGGTCAAATTGTAAGGCGTTTGTTAGATGTGGTTAAAGTGTCCTTGATTGTCGTTGTTTGTCCGGGGTAGTTAAAAGTAAAAGAGTTCCATAAGATATATGGTCATAGTAATAGTGATATTAAAATACCGGAATCTGTATAGATAAATTATTTGTATTAATTTTAAGAAACTCAGGAGTGTTTAAATAGTTGTAATTTTTATTACATTAGCTGCTGATAATGAGGTGACCTGAAACGAAAGCAGCGATAGATTTATTCATCCCAAAGTTTTTTTGAAGTATGGTCTTAGCTATTTGCTAATATTTAAAAACATTTAAAATACAGAAAAACGGGAATTAACTATGTTATGTATTACGGGAATAATACTAATGATGCCAATATATACATATTGAGTTTAGAATAAAAACAACAATAAATCAAACCTTAATTTATGGAGTGGAATAATATTTTTACGGAAAAACAGCAATTCGATGAAAGATTCAGAATCACCGAGGACAACCGTTCTAAATATCAAAGAGATTTTGATAAATTAGTATTTTATTCTGGATTTAGAAGGCTTCAAAATAAAACTCAAGTATTTCCACTCCCCAAAGTTGCTTTTGTTCATAATCGATTAACTCACTCTTTTGAAGTTGCAAGTGTAGGACGTTCCTT
>JBKDZK010000711.1:0-26574 GCA_047971205.1 Draconibacterium sp. | reverse complement strand
TAGCCGCCCGCCAGCTTTGCCAGCTAACCGTCAACAGGGCAATTCCCAAAGCCAGCAAACCGGCGAGGGCAAAGATCCACCAGCTTAGGGTGGTTTTGTAGGCAAAGTTTTCTAACCATTTATTCATGGCGTAGTATGCAATTGGCGTGGCAATTACAAAGGCAATGGCTACCCATTTTACAAAGTCTTTATTGAGCATGGTGAGTATTTCAGTTACTTTGGCTCCGTTTACTTTGCGGATGCCGATTTCTTTGGTGCGCTGCTTTGTAACCAGTAAGGTTAACCCGAATAATCCCATACAGGCAATAAATACTGCCAGAGAGCTAAAAAAGGCTACTATTTTTTGCTGTGTCCTGAGTGATTCGTAATTACGTGCAAGCTGGTCATCAAGGAAAGTAATTTCGTACGGAGTATTGGGGAACCGCTTTTCCCAAAGCCCTGCTAGTTTCTTCATTAAAGACCGGATATCATTTGTTTGATAACGAATATTAACATTCATAAACCGCCAGCCATCAAATGTCGGATTAGCCATAATCAGCAGAGGTTTTATATGCTGCTCGAGCGATGCAAAATTAAAATCGTTTATTGTGCCAATTACTTCGAGTGGCTTCCCCCTGAATATTTTTTGGTGTAAAGGTTCCTCCCACCCGGCATGTTCAACAAGCTTGTGATTAACTAAAATAGTGTTATCCTCTGTTTCTAAACTTTCTTTAAAATTGCGTCCTGATGTAAGTTCAACATCAAAACAGGCCAAAAAATCGGCATCGGTATATAAAACATTGAACATCTGGATATCACTGTTCCTGTCGAAAAAATAACCATTTTGTGTTAGTCCGCGTCCTATAGGCTGGCTCGAAACGCTGGCAACCTGCACTTCGGGCAAACGTTTCAAATCCTGTTTAAATGTCACCAGCTCATTATTCTTAAACTCAAAATCGGTACTCACCGACAAAATATGCTCTTTATTAAATCCAAGCTCCTGATTTAACAAAAAGCTATTCTGCCTGGCAATAACCAACCCGGAGGTAATTAAAAGAATCACCACACAAAACTGGATGGCAAGCATCACATTTTGCGAAGTATGCCGTTTAGTTACTCCTGCCAACTCATCTCTGAGCGAGTTAACAACATTATGTTTTAACAGGTTGATGTTGGAAATGATTGTCACAACCAGTGAAAGGAACAAAATGGTCAGTAACAAAAACCCGGAAGTTAAAAGCCAATTACCCGAAATGCTTACAGATGTTTTTAAATAGCTGTTTAAAAGGGGAAGAAATATGTTTAGTATCACGATACTAACCAAGGTGGCCATTAACGAAATAAGTGCCACTTCGGTAAACGTATGAATTGCGAGCTTATATTTTTCAGCTCCGTGAATCTTCAGTATCCCGATATCTTTTTTCCTGCTTGCTTTTTGTGCAATGTAAAAAGTAATATAATTGATTATTGCCAGAACGAGTATAAGCAGGCAAATACTTGACACAATGTAGATGCTGGTTTTATTCCGGTTGTTTTCGCAATCGTATTGAAGGTGTGACGAATTCAAGTGGATATCACGTATGTTTTGCAAGCCCAAAAACAGGCTGAATCCGCTTTTCTCCCCTGCTTTATTATACCGTTCATACAAAAAATCGTCAAACTTCTCTTCTACCCGGGCAGCTTCAACACCGTTCTCAAGCTTTAAATACGAAAGAAAAGTCATGCCACCGGCCCACCCCAGCCAGTAGGTTTCTTTATCCTGCTCAACGTGTTTTATTGAAATAAAAATATCGGATTGTATATGCGAGTTTTTAGGCAAATCCTTGAAAATACCCGCTACCATAAAAAGCTTTTGTTTAAATAGTAGCGACTGCCCCAAAGGATTAATGCTTCCAAAAATCTTCTGCGCTTGTGATTGCGATATTACCAGCTTGTCAGGGCTATCCAACGCTGTATTCGGGTCTCCGGCGATAAGTTCAAAATCAAAGAAGTTGAATAGATTGGCGTCGGCAAAGCATATTTTATCAATTTTTTGAATTTGTTGATTGAAATACATTTTCCCCGTATTCCCTTTCGAGATACGGCAATAAGCATCTATCCCGGGGATTTCTGTCTTTAAATCAGGCGCCACCGGATGCCAGGCAAACCCCATATTGTTTTCCTGCCCTTTCATTTTATATCCGCAAGTAACGCGGTAAATAGCATTTCCCTCTTTATAAAAAGAATCGAAACCGGTTTCGTAGTGAATAAAGAGAAAGATGAATAGCGTTGTAGCTATACCAATGGAAAAACCAAGAATATTAATTAGCGAATAAAATTTATTTCGGAAAATATTCCGGAAGGCAAGTTTCAAAAAAACGATATTCATAATTTAGTTTCATTGTTTTGTTTTCAGTTTTGAGGCAGTGGAATAAAATATCCACAATATCTGGCTTACTAAAGTATCTCAGCCATTCTTTCGTTTACATTTTCGGTGAGTACTTCGCCATCAAACAGGTTAATTACACGGTGTGCAAAACCAGCATCGTGCATCGAGTGGGTAACCATGATAATAGTGGTTCCTTCACGGTTTAGTTCTGTTAAAAGATTCATGACTTCGAGGCCGTTTTTCGAGTCGAGGTTACCGGTTGGCTCATCGGCCAATATCAACTTGGGGTTGGCTACCACAGCACGCCCAATGGCAACACGCTGTTGCTGACCGCCTGAAAGTTGTTGAGGAAAGTGTTTGGCACGGTGTCCGATTTTCATACGTTCCAAAACCGCGTTTACCAAAGCCTTTCGCTCACTGGCTTTTTTCTTTAAATAAATCAACGGCAGTTCTACGTTTTCGTAAACAGTGAGTTCGTCAATCAGGTTAAAGCTCTGGAACACAAAACCGATGTTTCCCTTGCGCATCTGTGTACGCTGACGTTCTTTGTACGAGCCGACTTCGGTGCCATCAAAAAGATAATTGCCACCGCTCGGATTGTCTAACAAGCCAATGATGTTGAGCAAGGTGGATTTTCCGCAACCCGACGGTCCCATAATGGCTACAAATTCGCCCGATTTAACCTGGATGTCAACCTCGTTTAAAGCGAATGTTTCTACTTCCTCTGTCCGGAAGATCTTTGTGAGTTTTTCTGTTCGTATCATATTGTAAAAGGCTTAGAGCAAAGAGCAAGGAGCAAGGAGGAATTCCTCTTGCCTAGTACTCAGTACTGTCAATTATTATCTTTTAAAACTGTTCTTCTGAAATTGGTTATTTTCCGGCTGAGCAAATCCAGGTCGGTTAATATCGATTGAGTCTTTCCAAATGTCCAAATCCATGAATCTAAAATGTGCCATAACCTTAATTTTTGCGGAGGGCATGGAGCAAAGAGTAATAGCATTTGCTCCGTAGTTCCCCATTAATTATTATTTAATACTATTTTTTGCACTTTCTAATCATTTTTGCTTCTATCTCTTCACTTAACTTTCCTCCCCAGCCCTTCGCTCCTTGCCCTCTGCTCCATGCTCTTTGCTCTTAGCGAAGTATGAGTTTATCGTTATCGCCGAACAAATCGTAACCTGAAGTTATTACTTTTTCGCCGGATTCGAGGCCTTCCAGCACTTCGTAGTACTTCGGATTTTTACGCCCGATACGGATGGAGCGCTTGGTGGCAAAACTTCCTGACGGATCCACCACGTATATCCACTGGCCTCCGGTACTGTTAAAGAATCCGCCCAGGCTCACCAGTGTCGATTGCTCGGGCTGCCCCAGTTGCAGATTGATGTAATAAGTCTGGCCCGTGCGGATATTATCCGGCCGTTCGCCTGAAAAGACGAGATCAATTCTAAATTGTGAATTCCGCACTTCGGGATATACCTTTTTTACCATCATGTTGAAAATCTTTCCCTGGCGTTCGATCGTTGCCGAGAGGCTTCTTTTTACCCGGTCGATGTAATGCTCATCAATCATTGCTTCCACTTTGTAGTCGGTCAGTACGTTAATCTGCCCAATGCGCTGGCCTTTCCCAATGCTTTGCCCAATTTCGGCATCCAGCATTCCCAACTGCCCGTCAACCGGGGCTTTTACATTCAGGTTATCAAGTCGTTCATAAACAAGGTCAAGCGTTTTCTGCATTTTTTGCAGGTCCTCCTCCAGCTGGATCATTTCGCTGGCACGAATCATCGAATCGTTCTCCGCTTTTTGCCGGTTAATTTCCTCCAGTTGAATGGCATATTCGTAATCTTCCTTTGCCTGCAGGTAGCTTTCTTTCGAAACCAGTTCGTCGTTGTAAAGCGCCTTTTGTTGCTCAAAGTTCCTTTTCTTTTTAATTATTTCGTATTCTGAATTCAATAAATTCCGTTTCGACTCAATCTGCTGGGTCTCAAAATTAATACGCGTTTGCCGCAGCATGTTTTGTTTTTGCGCCAGGTTCGATTCACTGTTCATAATGTTTTCGTACAACGACCGGTTTTCCAGCACCAATATTACATCACCTTTGTTTAGCATGGTTCCTTCTTCAATCAAGCGTTCTTTCACCTGCCCCCCCTCTTCGGCATCGAGGTAAATGGTTGAAATGGGCTGAACAGCGCCATTGGTGCGGATGTAATCATCGAAATTCCCCTGCACCACCTCTTCTATCGTTATTTTTTCCGGGTCAACCCGCAGCGACGAAACACCCGAACTCATTACTAATTTTACGATCAGAAACAGAAACACAAGTGTTCCGATGGCATAAATAATGTGTTTGGGTCTGATGCCTTTTTTCTTCTCTATTTTTCGATCCATTGCCATAACAGAAATATTTTCAGGATAATTTTTATTCTATTTAATTGTTTACTGCAGAAAACCAAACACCGGTTTTCCAAGGTACACATCAATTGTTTTTTGCTTGATGGTGTATTGAAGTTTTGTTCTTAATAAATCGCTTTTGGCCTGGGCCAGAATATTTTTTGAATCATACAGTTCAATAATACTAATAAGCCCCTGGTCCAGTTTTTTCTCTGCTGCATCGTAGGCAACCTGTGCAAAATCAACCTGTTTTACCAGCTGATTATATTCTGCCATGAACGATTCCAATTCCTGCGAATTTTGGGTGATCTCGTTCAACAGTTCCTGCGATGTTTTTTCCAATTCGGTTTGGGCCTGCAAATAACTCAAACGTGCCAGCTTTACATCCGACCGCAATCCAAAGCGCTGAAAAACCGGAATATTAAGGGATAAACCAACGGATTGGCCTGCATTGTTTTTAAACTGGTCGCGCAAGGTAGCCGTATTGTCGCTGCCCTTTGTTTTAACGTAATACGATGAATATCCGCCCGAAGCAGTGAGGCTTGGCCACAGGATTCCTTTTGCAATGGAAAGGTTTTTCTGCGCAGCCTTCGTCCTGAGTTCCTGCGCTTTAATGGTGGGGTAAAAATCCAAAGCCCCGGTGAAGATATCGGATGCAGGTCTGGCTTCCGCTCCCGCTATACCAATTTCGGGTGTTAGCAAATCGATGCTAAAATCAGTCCCCGGATCAAAATTCATTGCCTGTTTGAGGTCGAGCATAGCCGTTTTATAATAATTCTGAGTTTGAATCAGGATCAGCTCTTCCTTGGCCAGCCGCGATTCCATTTCCAGCAGGTCCGACTTGGCTTTTAGCCCGAGGTCAACCTGTTTCTGGGTACGTTTCAGGTTCATCTCCGATAATTGTTTTTGTTCTTTTACAATTTCTGCCAAACCATAATAGTAAACCGCATTGTAATAGCCCTGCATTACCGTAAAGGCCAGGTTGTACTTTTGCATTTTCTCGTCTTCCAAACCGGCCAGGTAGTTCATTTTACGGTACGAAATGGCGTTTTGCCGCGTAAAACCCCTGAAAACGTCGATCCCGGCCGACAAATCAAAATTACTGTAGAACTGGCTCATATTTATGTATTCGTATTTATCAAGGTCAAGCGATTTACCGTAGGAATTCGATCCGCTTGCCCTCATTGAAATACTTGGCAGAAGGTTTCGTTTCGATTGGTTCAGGTTTTCCTTGTTTATTTCATTCTGAATACCGCTTTTCTTTACATCCAGGTTGTTCGTAATGGCATACTGAATACATTTTTCAAGTGTCCATTCCTGCTGTGCCGCGGCACCGAATCCAAAGGATAATAGTAGTACTGAAACTATTATTTTATTGATGTTCATATCTGGTTATTATGCTGTAGTACTCAGTAATGCCAAAAAAATGCCACGAATCACAATTAACTATACAACAACACATTACCCGTGAAAATATTGAATTACAAATGACTGATTGTAAAATAATTTTACAAAATATGTCAAATAATTAGACACGCGGTTTGAAATATTTTTGACGCACATTAACTTTGAAGGAGTTGTTGGTTTGAAATCAGAAAACGGGATGCTGAATTACAACAGGTTTTAACCAACAGACTGCAAAGAACAAAATAACGGCTTTAGCTGCACGAAACAGAAGCTCTGAAAAAGACCACACAACGGGAAATCTAATCATCTCCGAAAAAAAGAATTAAGAATATGCCGGGAATCAGTAAATACGATAATGATTTTTATTCAAGAATATCAGACATCCTAAAATCAGCCAGAAGTAAGGTAGTACAAACAGTTAACATCACCATGGTTGAAACCTATTTTGAAATAGGTAAACTAATTGTGGAAGAAGAACAAAATGGCAGGGAACGCGCTGAATACGGAAAACAAATTCTGAAAGAATTGTCGAATAAATTGACAACAGAATTTGGGAAGGGCTTTTCTGAAGATAATTTAAGCAACCTGCGGAAATTTTACTTCACCTATCAGCTTCAGATTTCCGAAACACTGTCTCGGAAATCTGATATTACAGCTATTTTCCGGTACAATTTTAAACTTAGCTGGCCTCACTATCTCAAGCTTATGCGCATTGAAGATGAGAACGAAAGAAAATTTTACGAGATAGAATGTGCTAAAAATAACTGGAGCCTACGGGAACTGCAACGCCAATACGATAGCGCCCTATACCCCCGATTGGCAATGAGCCGGAACAAAGAAAGTGCCTTAAAACTATCTGAACACGGCCTAACTCTCGAAAAGCCGCAGGATGTTATCAAAGACCCATATGTACTTGAATTTATCGGGTTGCCAGAAAAATCAGAATATTCAGAAAGTGATTTAGAACAAAAGCTGATCGATAAACTGGAAAACTTTCTGCTGGAACTTGGCACTGGCTTTACGTTTGTTGCCCGACAAAAACGAATAACGTTTGATGAAAAGAATTTTCGAATTGACCTGGTATTTTATAACCGAATTCTAAAATCCTTTCTACTGATTGACCTGAAAATAGGAGAATTAAAACATCAGGATATTGGCCAAATGCAAATGTATGTAAACTACTATGACCGGGAAATACGCCTTGCAGATGAAAACAGGACGATTGGTTTAATTCTTTGTCAGGACAAAAGTGAAGCAGTTGTAAAATACACTCTCCCGGAAAACAACGAACAAATTTTTGCGAGTAAATACCAGACTGTACTCCCCAGCAAGGAGAAACTCATTGAACTTATCGAAAATAAAGAGGACATATAATAAACAACCATCGCTACTGGTAAAAAACCAACGGATTAAAAGCAACAAAAAGACTGGCTTCAGCCACATAAATAACAAAAAATGACCAAAGGGAAACTACTGATTGTGGACGATAACAAAAGTATTTTAAGCGCACTTGAGATACTTCTGCAAGACGATTTTGATGAAATTAAAACCATCGCCAATCCCAACCTCTTACCTTCATTAATCGAAAGTGGCAACTACGACCTGGTTTTGCTCGACATGAATTTCACTGCAGGTGTTAACACCGGAAACGAAGGACTGTACTGGCTTTCGCGCATACAGGAGTTACGCCCCGACATGGAAGTAGTACTGTTTACTGCCTATGGCGATGTAGAACTGGCAGTGAAAGCGCTCAAAAAAGGTGCTTCCGATTTTATTCTGAAACCCTGGGACAATGAAAAACTGCGTACCACTTTGCTGAATGTTTACAAGCTTCAGCAATCCAAAAAGGAAATCAAGCAATTAAAACGCAAGGAAAGTGCGCTGAAGAGTGAAATCAACAAAGACCGGTATTTTATTATTGCCCAGTCGCCACAAATGCGCGAATTGCTGGCACTGATCCGGAAAGTGGCACAAACCGATGCCAACGTACTGATTACCGGGGACAACGGAACCGGAAAGGAACTGATTGCCCGCGAACTACACCGGCACTCGAAACGGGCCGGCGAAATTATGGTGAATGTGGACATGGGTGCCATCGCCGAAACACTCTTCGAAAGCGAACTCTTTGGACATAAAAAAGGTGCATTTACCGATGCCCGGGAAGACCGGACAGGAAAAATTGAAAACGCCAGCGGAGGAACTCTTTTTCTGGACGAGATCGGAAACCTGCCGGTTCACCTTCAACCCAAATTACTGGCTGCTTTGCAAAACCGCGAAGTTACACCCATTGGCAGCAACAAAACAGTTCCGGTTGATATCCGGCTGATTTGCGCCACCAACCGCAACCTCGATGAAATGGTGGCCGATGGTGCTTTCCGCGAAGACCTGCTTTACCGTATCAACACCATTCATATTGAAATTCCGCCGCTGCGCGAACGCCGGGAAGACATTGTTGCCATTGCTGCTTATTTCCTGAAAATCTATTGCAACAAATACCGGAAACCCGAAATGCACATTTCCGAAGCGGGGCTTCAGAAACTGGCCAACTACCAGTGGCCAGGCAACGTACGCGAACTTCAGCATACCATCGAAAAAACCGTCATTCTATCGGATAAGAAAGAACTTACACCCGATGATTTCTTTTTTAAACCCGTAATGCCGGGGCTGGGCGATATTTTTGATGGAACCATTGAGCAAATGGAGCAAAAAATGATTGTAAAAATGTTGCAGAAAACCGGCTCCAACCTGTCGGCAGCAGCAGAACAGCTCGGGATTACCCGGCAAACACTGTACAACAAAATGAAAAAATACAACCTTTAAAAAATGGTCAGTCAGCACATAAACCGACAAATCATCATCCGCGTTTTTTTGCTGGTGGGAAATGCCTTGCTTTTTAGCTGGATGATCTTTCACGCAAAAGTGTACGTTCTGGCCGTTTTTCTCTTGCTGGTACTGGTTATTCAAATTGCGGAACTGATCAATTTTCTGAACCGTACCAACCGAAAAATAGCCTATTTTTTTGATGCCATCCGAAACGAAGACTCCACCCTGAACTTTCCGGCACAAACGGGCAGCAGGTCTTTAAACGAACTAAATTCGGGACTGAATAAAGTAAACGAGCTAATAAAAACCATTAAGTTCGAGCTACGCGAACAGGAACAGTATTTCCAAACCATTCTGGAACATGTATCTACCGGAATAATTACCTACAATGAAAAAGGAACCATTTTTCTGGCAAACAAAGCAGCCAAGAACCTGCTCGGACACGAACATCTTACTCACATCAACCAGATCATCCGGATTGATAAAAAACTCTTTACTACCTTAAAAGAATTGCAGCCCGGCGACAACCGCCTCATTAGTTTCAATAACAAAAACGGGTTGATCCAACTCTCGTTAAAATCCACTCAGTTTAAAACCGCCAGCGATCATCTTCAGTTGGTGACTTTCCACGATATAAAAAACGAGATGGACACCAAGGAACTGGAAAGCTGGATAAAGCTCATCCGGGTAATGACGCACGAAATCATGAATACGGTGGCCCCGATTACCTCGCTTTCTCAAACCATTCTGGGCTATTTCAGAAACCTTGACGGAGCCACACCTTCCGAAAAAGTAATCGCGAATACAATGAAGGGGCTTGAAGTCATTAATGAACGGGGAAGCGGATTGATCAGCTTTGTGGATACTTACCGTAAACTGACACGTATTCCACCACCTGAGAAAAAAACGATCAAAATCGGCCAACTCCTGGAGAGCATTATCACCCTCATCCGTTACGAACCGCTAAACAAGGAAGTACAAATCGACTGGAGCCTGCACCCTGCCGAACTGGAAATATCAGCTGACAAAAAGCAAATTTCGCAGGTATTGATCAACTTGCTTAAAAATTCGCTGGAGTCGCTGAAAGACAGTCATGACGGGAAGATCAACATAAAAGCAGGCTACAACGAAGAAGGACGTGTACAGATATCTGTAACCGATAACGGACAGGGAATCCCCGATGAACTTATGGACAAGATTTTTGTGCCCTTTTTTACCACCAAAGAATCGGGTTCCGGAATTGGGCTGAGTCTTTCGCGACAAATTATATTGCTGCATGGCGGCAGGTTAAAGGCCGATTCGAAACCCGGAATACAAACCGAATTTGTGCTGGAGTTCTGATTGAATGCCTCATATGCAGAGTATTGTGATGGAGATAAAAAATGAAACATGTATAACTGAACCAGATCGACGGCGACATATTTCAAGCTCATTATTCAATATGTTAGCAATTTATCAAAAATACGTTCAACTTGCTGACACTTCTCAAGGAGATATAACTCTATTTTCTATCTTGCAGAAAAATATTTCAGGTATAAACAGACTTAACGAAAATGGCTATTATGAATCCACAGGCTGCAGAGCTTAACAACATTATTCAGGAAAAAAGTGCGATTGTTTTTGACATGCTTTCCGAAAGGGGGAAAAATATTTTCTTTCCGAAAAAGGGAATTTTAGGACAAACAGCCGAAGCAAAAGGCACAAAAATTAATGCGACCATTGGTGCTGCCATTGAAGACGACGGCACGCCCATGCGTTTGGAAGCCATTGCCTCCAAAATCAATATGGACCCGGGATTAGTATTTCCCTATGCTCCGAGTTTTGGCCGCCCCGATATTCGCGCCAAGTGGAAAAGCATGATCTACGAAAAGAATCCTTCGCTGAACGGTGTTGAACTGAGTTTGCCGGTTGTAACCAATGCCTTGACACATGGAATCAGCATGGCCGGGTATATGTTCTGCGATCCCGAAGACGAGGTAATTGTACCTGATCTGTTTTGGGGAAATTACAACCTCACACTTACCAGCATGTACGGCTGTGCCCTTACCAAATACAACCTGTTTAAAAACGAAGGTTTGGATCTGGAGGCTTTTGAAGCCAAACTGAATGAAGGTGGTATTGGAAAAAAAGTTGTGATTCTGAATTTCCCAAACAATCCTTCAGGTTATACTCCAACTGTTGAAGAACAAGATGCCATTATTGCCATCATAAAAAAAGCGGCAGACAAAGGAAATAAGATCGTTGCCATTACCGACGACGCTTATTTTGGGTTGGTTTACGAAGAAGGCATTGCGCAGGAAAGTATTTTTACGCCGCTTGCCCAGTTACACGAAAATGTACTGGCCGTAAAAGTGGACGGAGCTACCAAGGAAGATTATGTTTGGGGCTTCCGGGTCGGGTTTATGACCTACGGCATTAAGGGCGGTGACGCTGCATTGTATGGTGCACTCGAATCGAAGACGGCCGGTGCTATCCGTGGCAATATTTCGAATGCAGCCAATATTTCACAATCGTTGTTGCTGGCAGCGTTTGAAAGCGAAGAATATACCACACAAAAAGAAGCGAAGTACAACATTATGAAACGCCGCTACGACGCAGTAAAAGAAGCATTAAAAGAAGAAAAATACAAAGAATATTTCGAAGCGATTCCTTACAATTCGGGCTACTTCATGTGCGTACAATTGAGCGACGGCCTGGTTGGAGAAGAAATCCGCCAGTTGCTGATTCAGAAATACAGCATTGGCTTGATTAGCCTTGGCAACGTGCTGAGAGTTGCATTCGCCGCGGTGGCCGCATCGGATGTAAAAGCAATATTTGAAGGAATTTACGAGGCTTGCAAAGAGTCTAAAAAATAGGTTATTGGTGCGCAGATGACGCGACGCAGATTCTAGTGATAGGCAATTTCAGTAGTAAGGTTTACCCTGATTCATAATTTTAGAGAGGATGGTATTTTTGAAAGAAATTACCACTCTCTCTTTTAATGCGGGTTTGTCGCGGGGCTAAATAACTTTTAGGGCCTTTTTGTGTGTTTTAATATTGAATGATTTGTTCTGCTCGTTCCAGTAAATGCCTTGGTGGATTTGCCCGAGTTTAGTGGAGAAAGAATCTTCTTTAAATATAAAAAGAATAGTCCCAAATGTTGAACAACATTTGTTGGTCGATCTCACAAATCGCTGTATTTTCAACATTACGTAGTTTTGGAAACTCCGATTTCTGGGCTTTTTGCGTTTTCTGGGGGTGTTGTTCCCTAGAAACAACGACTATTTTACTAATTTACAACCAACTACACGCGTTTAAATCTACCTCGATAGTTAAAGGAAAAAAGAGAAAAGCGAAATGTGCTTCCTTCACGCAAGCAAAGTCGATGGATTTAAGCGAATAAAAAACGCATCCGAAAAAGCCCCTGCGGAAAAAGGAAGCTTTCGGATGCGCAAAATTCAAATCCCGTTATTCTTAGACTTTCCTATCAGATGGATGTACTGATCAGGAAGGTAACGGCAAATGCAACAATTGCATACAATTCCGGGAATACGGCCAAAATCATGGTTTTACCAAAAACATTGTAACCGGCGCCAATCCCGTCAATTCCGTTGGCGGTGATTTTTCCCTGCTGAATGGCCGAAAACAAGGCCACAAAACCAAGTGCCAGACCAGCTCCCAGGAACGCTGCACCGTGCAACATGGTAACTTCTGTTAATGTTGAAAGTTTTAAATTGAGTACGAAAAATCCGGCAAAGCCGTAAAGTCCCTGCGTACCAGGAAGGGCGCTCAGCAACATGTAGCTACCAAACGCTTCTTCGCGTTTTTTCAATGCTCCAATGGTGGCATTACCGCCTTTCGACACGCCAATGGCACTTCCGATTCCTGAAAGCAAAACCATTAACGCCAGGCCAACATAAACTAAAATATAAGCTAAATCCATAATAATTGATATTTGTTTTAATTGTTATTTACTCGTTTCGAAAATGGCTGATAGGGTTTTCCGGTTCCCTGAAATCCGGCATTTTTGTAGAACTCCACAAACGTGAGTCGCATCGGGTGTACAAAGGCTCCCAACGATGAGATGGCAAGATTGGCGGTATGCCCGATCACAATGATCAGCACAAAAATTACCGGCCCGATGTACGGAGCGCTGCCAAACGAAATGGCCATCTGGTTAATAACCAGCCCCAGAATGGAGCTTGCAATTCCCAACGCAAACAAACGGATGTACGACAGCAAATCGCCAAAAATACTGGTAACGGTATTGTAAATTTCCCAGATTCCGCCCATGGCCCGCATAAACACAGGCCCGGTCCCTGAAAAGAAAACGATCATCACCAGTGAAAGTCCGTACAAAACCGAGGGAGCGATTTCCATCAACGTACTTCTTTCTGCGTCTTTCCACACAAACTCGAACAAACCGGCCGTGGCAAAAAGCAGCAGCCAGCCTATGGTACCGATGGCTAATTGCGGATGTTCCTGCCGAAGCTGGTTGACAATGCGCAAAACGATGCCAAAAATAATCTGAACCGCCCCAATTACCAGCGACAATGAAAATACTTGCGAGCTATCCAAAAACAGTGATTTCACCTGTTCCAACTGCGGTACTTTTGCCAGTTCTATTCCGAAGAAAGTACCGAAAATAAGTCCCATTACCAGCGTTGAAGCCCCAAACAACTGCCCCAGCGGCAAAAACGGTTTTACCGAATCGGATGCAAATTTCCGGTAAATGGTGGAGCCTAACAGCAACACCAGTCCGTAACCCGCATCACCCAGGCAAAAGCCAAAGAACAGCATAAAAAACGGTGCAAAATAAATGGTGAGGTCCAGTTCCTGGTAAGCCGGCAAAGCAAACAGTTTGGAAATGGGCTCAAACAGTTTTCCAAAACGGCTGTTTTTCAACTCTATCGGAGGTTGCTCTTCTGCCGATTTTTTTGAAACCAGGTAAAGAATACCGTGTTCTTCCAAATACTTATTCAGTTGTTCTGAGCGGTCTTTGGGCACCCAGCCTTCGAGTATCCGAACAATCCCCTCGCCCACCGACAAAGTTTTGTTGTTCCAAACATCCAGCCATGTGCGCCGATTCACAAACCCGCTTAGCTGTTCCTGAAGCTTATCCGTGTTTTCATGGGCCAAAATACTCAATGCTTCTTCCTGCTTTTGCACTTCGGCCTCGTATTTTGCCACATCATTCTCCAGAACGGAAAGATCTCTTTCAGGTAATTTTTCTGCGGTAGCTCCTTCAAAAGTAACTTCGTCGTGGTTAATGCAGGCAAACTTTACCTGGTGACCGGTGTCAGCAACCAGGCTTACCGCGTATTTCTCCAGCCACTCCTTTTTGAATTTCTTTTTAGGAATGGAATAAAAGTGAATGCTGATTCCTTCCTTTTCCAGCTTTTGCAGCAAGTCGGAAGAATAAATGCCCCACTCGCCTGCTTGTGCCAATGCAACTTTTGCCTGTTCCAAAGCCACTTTTGCGGCATCGCGTTTTTTTAGCCTTTCATCCGTGTGTGTCACCGCTTCTTCCGGGCTAAGGTTTGAGGTAGCCGAAGCTGTCATCTCCTCATCTCTAAAACGATCAAGAATTTTCAACGTTTTTTCAAGCCGGTGAATTTCCTTGTCCACTTCCTCCTGTTCACGCGCACCGGTTTCTCCGGCCTCTTTCTCAATTACGTGAACAATGCCCCATTCCTGCAAATTATCAAGAAAAGCAGCATACTCCTTTCCTTGCACCGCGAATGTATATTTTAACATCGGAACAATCATGATACCGCCTTTCTTTGAATTTTAGATTTCAGTAATTTCTGCCCGGCCTTCGACAGGTTATCCTCGTCTTCGAGGTAACGTTTTATTTGCCTGATGGCCGATTCCAGTGAAGGAATCTGTACTTTTTCGTACAGGTTTACTTTTTGCGTAGCTTTTTTTCGCGCGTATTCCAGCAAATCCAGGCGCTTTTTCAGCAGCTTGTATTTAATGTTGGCTTCCAGTAAACGTTTCATGGCTTCCACCCCGTCGGCAAACCAATCGGGGTAAGCAGTTGTAGCAAAATCCACTACTTCCACCTCCATTTTTTCAAATACCGGAATCTGAATGCCCGCCACCTTGCTCACCGTCGTTTTCACTTCCTTTATCTCCAGAAGCCGCGGATCAAACTCTTTCCACAACTCCTTCCAGGGAGCAATTTGCAGTGTAACGGCCCGGTATTCGGCTTCGGCTTTCTGAAGCTGGTCGCGGGTTTCGAAAACCATGGCACGCAAGGCAGCTTCCTTGTTTTTAAGAGTAGGAAGTGCATTCTTGCGTACTTTCATTTTATTCTGAAAATCGCGTAAAGCTGTTTTATTGTATTTTATGTCAATATTCATTCTCCGCCGATTTTATCACTTCTCATTTGTTTGCTTAGGATTCAACCCAGTATTTGTCAACAAATTCCTGTTTAATCCCCACTTCATCGCGGCTCAGGTATTTGCTCATAATCCGCCAGGTTTCTTCGAGCATCTCCTCCACCTCGAGGTTTACATCGATGGCCAGAATGTTTTTCGAATATTCTTCGGCAAACTGCAACACCCTGCGGTCGTAATCCGACAGCTCGAACCCGTTCTCCATTTTTGTTTTCGAGTTGGCAGCATCGGCATAAAGCCGGATCGCCGAGTTCATCACCTGCGGATGATCTTTACGTGTCACTTTTCCGATCACCAGCTGTTTCAGACGCGACAAGCTTCGGAACGGGTCAACAATTACCTTGTTTACATCCGACGAACGACGCAGAAACAACTGCCCTTCGGTAATGTACCCCGTGTTATCCGGAATGGCATGCGTAATGTCGCCGCCCGACAAGGTTGTTACCGCCAGAATCGTGATGTTTCCGCCATCGGGGAACTGAACCGCTTTTTCGTATATCTTGGCCAGGTCGCTGTACAACGATCCCGGCATACTGTCTTTCGATGGAATCTGGTCCATACGGTTCGAAACAATACTCAGTGCGTTGGCATACTGTGTCATATCGGTAAGCAACACCAGTACTTTTTCATTTTTCTCTACCGCATAATATTCCGCGGCGGCCAGTGCCATGTCCGGAATCAGCAACATTTCAATAGGCGACTTATCGGTGGTATTGATAAAGCCAATGATTTTCGACTGTCCGTATCCTTTTTCAAAGGTGTTTTTAAAGAACAAGTAATCATCGCGGGTCAGCCCCATTCCTCCCAGGATAATTTTATTCACTTTGGCACGCAAGGCAATAAGCGCCAGCACCTGGTTGTACGGCTGGTCGGGATCGGCAAAAAACGGAATTTTCTGCCCCGAGACCAGTGAGTTATTCAGGTCGATACCCGCAATACCCGTAGCAATAAACTCGCTGGGCTGTTTACGTCGCACCGGGTTTACCGATGGCCCTCCGATCGGATACTCGCGGCCTTCAACAGCAGGCAAACCATCGATGGGCGAACCAAAAGCATCGAAAAACCGTCCAGCCATGTGGGCGCTAAGCGGCAGCCACGGAGCCCGTCCTGTAAAAATTACTTCGGCATCATTTTGCAAACCTTCGGTACCTTCAAATACCTGAAGCGTTACGCTTTTCCCGGCAATTTTAACCACCTGGGCAGTTCGTCCCTGAACATAAGCCATTTCTTCGTAGCCAACGCCTGTGGCATCGAGCGTACAGGTAGCTTTTGTAATGTTGTTTAAGCGGCAATATATTTTTTGAAAGGCTTTTGCTCTCATGATACTGTTACATTTTGATTGATGTATTCTTCTAACTGTGCTTCGTATTCTTTGAACTGCTCGCTCTTGAATTCGGCGTAGTTCATTTGTTTGAACAGGTTGATGATGCGTTTGAAAAAGTCGCGCACCTCATCAAAATCAGAAAAACTGAATTCTTTCCGTACCAGTCCAATTACTTTTTCGAGCATGTATTTCTGGCGTTTGAGCGGCGAGTTACAGTCAACCGCATCAAAAGCATCCTGTTGCAGGATGGCAAAGTCGATCAACTCCGACTTCCAGAATGTTTCGTGGTAGTTTACCGGAACGCCATCGTCACCCAGAATATTGATCTGTTCCCTGATTTCGTTTCCCTGGATCAGGAAATACTTTACAAATTCGATGTTCTCAATCCAGTCGGCGCTGATTTCGCGTTTGGCAAAAGCAATAAACTCGTCGTACTCCACATATTTTGAGTAGCTGTCGTTCGGATCGATGGCCGGATAGCGTTTACTGTCGGCGCGGTTTTGCGACAAGGCAAAAAAGCAGCGCGCCACTTTTTTGGTGGCTTCGGTTACCGGCTCCAGCAGGTTTCCTCCGGCCGGCGAAACGGTACCGATAAACGTAATGGAGCCACTTTTTCCGTTGGGCAACAAGGTGTAACCTGCCCGCGAGTAGTAGTTGGCAATAATGGCCGACAAGTCCATCGGGAACGCGTCGGGTCCGGGCAGTTCTTCCATCCGGTTCGACATTTCGCGCAGAGCCTGTGCCCACCTCGATGTGGAATCAGCCAAAAGCAGTGTCCGCAAGCCCTGCGAGCGGAAATATTCGGCCAGCGTCATGGCTGTGTAAACCGAAGCTTCGCGGGCTGCCACCGGCATATTCGAAGTATTGGCAATAATGATGGTTCGTTCAGCCAGTTTTCCCCCGGTGTGCGGGTCGTCCAGGTGCGGAAATTCCGAGAAGATCTCCACCACCTCGTTGGCGCGCTCGCCACAAGCTGCTACAATTACCACATCGGCAGCTGCCTGTTTGGCCAGTGCGTGCTGCAGAACGGTTTTTCCGCTACCAAACGGACCGGGAATAAAGCCGGTTCCGCCTTCCATAATCGGGTTAAGCGTATCGATTACCCGAACCCCGGTTTCAAACAGTTTACCCGGGCGCAATTTCTCGCGGTAGCCTCTGAAAGCCTTTTTCACGGGCCAGGTAAAACTCATGGAAACTTCGTGTTCGCGGCCACTGTCGTCTTTTAAGCGGGCAATGGTATCGCTTAGTTGGTATTCACCCTCGCCAGCCAGCCAGCTTATTTCATATTCTCCCTCCAACTTAAAAGGAACCATAATTTTATGCTGAATATGATGTTCGGGCACTTGGCCCAGCCAATCGGCAGCAGTTACCAGGTCGCCCACTTTTGCCAGCGGTTTGAAATGCCAAACGGAGTCGTTTTCGAGCGGATACGAACGTGAACCTGCTTCCAGAAAAATACCGTCGATTTTATCCAGGTCGTTCTGAAGCCCGTCGTAATTGCGTGTAAGCATTCCCGGCCCCATTGTTACTTCCAGCATCGAATCGATAAAATGAACATCGAGGCCTACTTTAAAACCGCGGGTCGTTTCAAAAACCTGCACATAGGCAGTCTGTCCCGAAGTTTTAATTACTTCGCCCATTATTTCTTTTCCATCGTGTTGAAAAAAGCAAATCCCATTCTGGATCAATGCTCCCCTGGTTTCAACCTCAACCAGGTTGCCCACAATGGCAGTTACTTTTCCTTTACTTATAATATTCTTGTTTTCCATAGCAATTTTATTCTTTTGAAAACCGGGATTTTATTGAATCAGAAATGAAGTTGTTGACTACTGTCGTACGCGCGTACCATGGCTTCAGCCAGTTCTTCGGGCACCACCGTTTTTTCCGGGTTATGAATACCTGTCCACCTGCCGATGATTATCAGTTTTTGCAAATAGCCCAGAATCACATCGGCCGAGAAATATTCAAAACGATTGATCTCGTCGATTTGAGCCCACCGGAGCGCATCTATTTTCTTTTCCCGTTCCTGCAAATTGATATTGTCCGAAAGCTTTTTCAACTTTTCGGAAGCATCAAACTCTGACGTAACCACACGGGCTTCTTCGTTAAAATCGAGCAATAACTCGTAATACGAATTCCCTTCCACCAGCTGACGTTTTTTCTCGTCGGCCGATTTTCCGCTACGCCTGAAAGCAAGGTAATTAACCCGGTTAAGTTCCCATTCGCCCCACTGTTCCAGAAAACGGTTCCCGGAGTCACGAAGCGCAGAAAAATAAAGCTCCTGAAGTTTTTGCCCGCTGGTGCGTTCAGAAACGCTTCCCTCCTGTTGCTTTTGCCAGCTTATCCATTCGCAAAGGTAAGCCGGCAAAGCCTGAAACTGTTCGTTTTCAGGCTCCAGCATTTCGGCCTTCCAGCCAAAAGGAAGTGTTTCTAATTGCGTTCTTCCACTCGCATACAGCACCAGCGTATTATGAAATCCGCGCATCCACAAAAGTTCAGCCCACCGAAGTTCATTTTCGGCCAGCACCTCTTTCAGGCGGGCATAAAACTCTGCCGGTTGCTGTACTTCTTTTTCCGGAGTCAGTTTTAGCTCCGGCAGCCCGGATATAAACGCATAATAAGTATTCATGAAACTTAGGAATTAAAAAGCAGCTCTTTCACTTTCGGCTTGATTAGTGATTCAAAAAAAGTTTGAAAATCGTCTTCGGTGAACGAGACTTTGTAGCCTTCGTGATTGTTGAGCAACTGAAAACCTTTTTCCATGCCGCGAACAGGTTTAATAACCAGCCCCGAGTTCAGGATTTTGGCAGCCGACGCTTTGTAAAGTGGCTCCAGTTCCCCAATCAGGTTTTCAGGCACCAATGCTTCGTTGACAGAACCGTTCTCGTTTGGATTTACCCACGAGCGGGTAATTTCCAACATCATATCATGGATCAGTTTTGGATCGGCAGTGGCATGTGCAGCAAGCTCTTTACCCAGCTCGGCCGAAACCACATTGCTTACCTCCTGCCGGGTAATTTCAAGCATTTGCGTTGAAATAGACTCCAGTTCTTCCTGCATGGCAGCATAGATCTTTTCCGACTCAGCTTTAGCTTCAGAAACCATCAGCTCGGCTTTTTGCCGGGCATCGCTCAACATTTTTTCAGCTTCTTTTCTTGCTTCTTCAACCAGCAAATCGCCTTCGTTTTTTGCCTTTTCGATACCTTCCTTGTAGATATTCTCGGTTAGTTCCTTAATCTTTGTGTTCATATTTTTTTCTTTTACCCATACTTTTTAATACATCAATCAAAATGGTAAACAGCGATTCCTTTTTTGGTGTAATCGTGAAAACCGGGTATTCTGACTGTTTAATCACATTCGAAGCCATTTTCCCGATGCTTTTGATATTGATCAACACTTCCTGATTGGTCATGATCACCACCATATCGGGCTTGCTTTCATTGATAAAGTCGGGGACTATTTTGTGCATTTCCTTTTCATCTCCCCTCAACAAAGTAGTTTCACACGCAATGTCCTGCTTCAGCAGCCAATCTTCTATTTTCCATATTTTGATGTGAATGCTGCTGTTTTCCCGCTTCATCTTTTCGTTCAGAACCGACATCAGATGAATTTTGGCATTGTATTTTTTGGCAAGTTCTGCCGCCCATTTTACATTGTGGTTGTAGCGGCGGCGTATATCAATCGGCACCAGAATTTTGTGTTTTTCTTCTTCCGACGGAACACCGTCGAAAGTCACTACCGGGCAATACGCTTCTGCCACCATCTGGCTTACCTGGTCGCTCCATTTCCGGAGGCCACTTGCATCGTTGCCCAGCCGTTTATTGATCACCACCAGGTCGTACTTTGCCCGGTGGATAAACGAAACGACCCATTTCTGCAGACTTCCCTTGCGCAGCTTTAAGCGTATAAATCCCGGAATCCCCTGATCAAAAAAATCTTTGACAAACTTTTTGAACCTCGCAAATGCTTCGCGTTTGTAATGCAACCTCTCCATGGGGCGATAGTATTTCCCCAGCATGCTGAACCGGGGCGCCACATACAGCAAGGTTACTTTCGAATCAAACTTGCGGCTTAAAATAAGCGCTTGTCTGATCGAGTTGATTCCATGCTCATCGAGAGTCACCGGAACCAGAATATGATGAATAGTAGTTTCTGCCATTATTAACAAATTAAAACGGGTTTGGAGTATTTGTTTCTGAACCACTTTTTCAGGTTTAAAGCCTTTCCAAACGGCGATTTTAATAGCTCCTGGTCTATAATAACCAAATCATATTTATAGGTATCTTTTAATAGCTGATGAACTTTCTCAAACGGAACGGCCTTGTTTGATTTAAGTGCGGCCCCCCACTGGTTCGACACATAACTGTTCCAGTCAACCGAAGGTACCGGATTTTTATCGAGCAATATGCGCAGGTCGGTTTCCGATTTTTGCAGCAACGTACTTACCGACTCACATTCATCCAGTTTCCGTAGAAAAGACAGTTTTTTGCTGGTAAGAAACAATATGCTTTTAAGTTTCGCCGGAGCAAATGAGGCAGGTAAAATCAACAAAGGGTTGGTTGTTTGTTCCGCCAACTTCTGGATTTTGCCAATAATCGGGCAACAAACTCCCGGAAAAGCTTTCTTTAAACTAACAACCAGCAGCTCGGGCGACAGCGATTTTTGTCCTCCGTTTAAAAAACTAAACCAATCGCCTTCAAAAGGACGGATTGACACACGTGATTCTTCAAACTTAAACTCATTTACGGCCTTTAATTTCAATTCCAGCAATTCATTCCGAACGATTTGTTTCATTACCGGTACGAAATTTTTCAGTAGCGACTGACCGTACCTGGGCTTACTATAGGTTTGAACAAAAACAACCCCGTGATTACTGTTGATAAGGTTTCTGTGTAAAAAGATCGCCGACTCCCAGGCTCCTTCCATAAACTCGGTCAGAATAACAATATTCTTGTTCTTCTCTTTTAATCCGTTGCTGCACATTGTTCAACAATTAATGTGGCTACTAAATTACTTAGCTCACAACAGATTTTCTTTGGGGGCATGCCTAAACCGGGGGGTGGGTTTTCCCTACTTTTTTACTTAGACAGCTCTGAGAGCAACAAGATTGAGTGAAAAAGAATGGCTTTTTTCAGTGTCGAAGATTCCGACGCTTTAACTTCCCTACTATTTTGAGAAAATTCAAAATCGCGAACGCGAAAAGGAAAAATAAGCTTAACTTGGCACATTCTACAAATAGCGCATATGGCAGAAATGAATAATATTTTTCAGAAGATCGGCACCACGCAAACGCTTAGTCAAAAAATTGAGCGAAACATTGAGCGTGCCATCCGGGAAAAGAAATTGCCTGTAGGCTCAAAATTGCCTTCAGAACGAGAACTTTGTGAAATGTTTGCAGTAAGCCGTACAGCTTTACGCGAAGCACTTCGCCGCCTGAGCGCCCGCGGGTTAATCGAGATCCGCAAAGGAAGCGGGATGATCGTAAAGAAAATCAACATGAAAGATGCGATCGACTCACTGAACCTGTATTACGACCTGAAGTTTGACATGGATCTGCTGACCCAGATCATTGAGTTGAGGCTGGCTTTTGAACCCGAAATTGCCAGAATGGCCGCGGTAAACCGTACCGATGACGACCTGAAAAACCTGACAACCAATCTGACAGAATTTGCGGCGTGCGATCCTGATAATACCCAGCTGGAATCAGATCTCGACAACAAATTCCATTTAACAGTAGCACGTGCCACCGGGAATCCCTTTGTGATTGTAACCATGGAACCCGTTCACAACCTTTTACCACGGATGCGTAATTATATTTATGCCAACGTTGAAGGTGAAAAGGAAATCACCCTGGGCTACCACAAAGAAATTGTGAATGCCATTCGCGAAAAAGACGCCGATCGTGCCTATGAAAAAATGCAGGCACACATCGGACGCAACATGCAGGTTTACAACAAATTTCTTAAAAATTCGAATGCCTGATAATTACTTGTTCCTGTAATTCTCCAGAACTGCATTTACTGATCCGTGAACCAATAAAAGACGTCTTGATTTTTCTTCGTCGAAATCCAACTCTTCCATAATCATCCGGGTACCACGCTGCACCAGTTTCTGATTGGTAAGCTGCATGTTTACCATCCGGTTGCCTTTTACCCGGCCCAGTTTGATCATGAGCGTTGTGGTGATCATGTTCAGAATGAGCTTTTGCGAAGTTCCTGATTTCATCCGGGTACTGCCCGAAACAAATTCAGGCCCCACAATTGCCTCGATGGGAATATCAACATTCCGGGCAAGTTCACTATTCGGATTATTGGTAATACAGCCGGTTAAAATGCCATGTGCCCTGGCTGTACTAACCGCACCAATAACATAGGGAGTTCTTCCCGAGGCAGCAATTCCAACCACAGTATCATGTTCGTTAATGTCAAAAGCCTGTAGCTCCTGCCACCCCAAATCCATATTGTCTTCAGCGGCTTCAACCGCTTTCCGGATAGCCTGATCACCACCGGCTATCAAACCAATCACCACATCGTAACCAACGCCATAAGTCGGCGGAATTTCAGAAGCATCCAGGATGCCCAAACGGCCGCTGGTACCGGCTCCCACATAGAAAAGCCTACCGCCCTTTTTAATCCGTTCAACCGTTTTCGAAACCAGCTCTTCAATTTGCGGAATGGTTTGGTAAACGGCCGGCAATACTTTTTTGTCTTCTTCATGAATGCCTTCCAAAAGCTGTAGGACTGACATCTGATCCAGATCTTTGTACAACGATTCCGACTCGGTTATGCTTTGATTGGTCATATCTGTTAAATTATTTTTTGGAGTTAATATGGTAATCATTTAAATGTTCAATGGGTTTTTGGATGATGAAAGGAGCCGTAAAACCATATTCGATAGCCGCCTTCTCAATAATCGGTTTAAAATTCCAGGCAATGGATCCCGAAAAACCTAAGCGGTAATTTTTTGCTTCCGGAATCTGTAATACATTTCGCTCCAGAAACTCAATAATACTTTTCCGCACCAGTGTTTTGCAATATATTTCAGAAATATTTTCGGATAAAAACGGGGCAAAGCCGGCCAGGTATTTGTTGGGGCGTTCCGTTCTGTACACCCTTTCCAACACACCTGCCTGAGTTACATTGTATTTTTCAGCAAAGCGTTTTCTCAGTTCTTCCGGCATGACATTTTTAAAATAGTCGCCCAGCAGTTTTCTTCCCAACACAGCACCACTGCATTCGTCTCCCAAAATAAAACCAAGCGGAGGAATGCCAAATTCCACTGTTTCACCATTGTACAAACAGGCATTTGAGCCGGTCCCCAATATACAGGCAATTCCGGTTGAATGTTTAAACAAGGCCCTTGCAGCAGCCAATACATCACTGTTTACCTCTATTTTTGCAGCAGGATACAACGGGCTTAATGCCTCTTTGACCACATTGCCACGCCCGGCATTGATAATTCCTGCACCATAGAAGAATACCTCATCAACTTCCGGTACTTTCGGGAACAACTCACTTTTGAGCTCCTGATAAATATCGTCGCTTGATCTGAAGAAAGGGTTTATCCCTTTGGTTTGAATAACCTGTGAATTACCCTCAACATCAGTGTATAACCAGTCTGTCTTGGTTGATCCGCTATCTGCAACTAGAATTGTCATACCACAAATATAATATTTTCATCAGATAAGATGTAACATGTATTACAAATATTGTTTTTCTCTTTTCTAAAAGTTAATTTTGAAGAATTCTAACCAATAAGAACGAATATGCAAAAGCCTACGATTCTTTCCTCGATTCTGTTACTTCTTTTTTCGGCCCACCTTGGTTTTGCCGAAAACTCAATTCGCATTAACCAGCTGGGCTACTTACCCAATGCAGCCAAAACAGCTGTTTTTTTGAGCGATGAAAAAATACACATTGAAACCTTCAGTGTATACAATACATTGTCGAACCAAAAGGTACTGGAAACAAAAGCACAAGCTGCCAACGCCGAAATATGGGGGAAGCAATCCGCCTATCAACTCGATTTTTCGGAGTTGAAAAGCGAGGGAGGCTATTACATAGTGGCCGCTTCCACAAAATCTCCGTCGTTCAAAATTGCCGGAGATGTGTACAACGGAACCGCTGATTACATATTAAACTACATGCGTCAGCAGCGCTGTGGTTTCAATCCGTTTTTTGAAGATTCCTGCCACGTGCACGACGGTATTATTGTGGACCACCCGACCCGAAGCGGCGAGAAAATTGATGTTACAGGAGGCTGGCACGACGCTTCTGACTATCTTCAATATGTAACAACATCGGCCAATGCCACCTATCAAATGCTGTTTGCCTACCAACAGAACCCGGGGGTATTTGGCGATGCCTACGACGCAAATGGCTTACCCGGCAAAAACGGAATCCCCGACATTTTGGATGAAGCACGCTGGGGACTGGAGTGGTTACTAAAAATGAATCCGGGCAAAAACGAAATGTACAACCAGATTGCCGACGACCGCGACCACCGTGGCTATCGGTTACCAACTGAAGATACCGTTTCATACGGACTGGGAAACGCCCGGCCGGTTTACTTTGTCACCGGGAAACCCCAGGGGCTCGGAAAACACAAAAACCGAAGTACAGGAGTTGCCTCTACCGCTGCCAAGTATACATCGGCATTTGCCCTTGTCGCAAAACTTTTCACACAGATTGATGCAGCATTTGCAGCCCAACTAAATACCAAAGCAAGCGACGCCTGGGAATTTGCGATGTCGGATCCGGGGGTGTGCCAAACCGCCTGTGTTGTGTCTCCCTATTTTTACGAAGAAGGCAACTACATCGACGACATGGAATTGGCTGCCGCCTCGCTTTACCAAGCATCGGGCGATAAAGCCTACAGCCAGCAAGCCAACTATTGGGGCGAGCTCGAACCTGTAACCCCGTGGATGGAACTGCACCGTGCCAGACATTATCAATACTACCCTTTTGTGAACCTGGGGCACTTTCTGCAGGCACAATCCTCCGACCCGGCAATTGCAAAAAAATACCAGGCGCTGATGAAACAAGGACTGGAGGATATAAAACGATATGCAGCTGACGATCCTTTCCGGATTGGTGTTCCCTTTGTTTGGTGTTCCAATAACTTTGTTGTGGCAGCAGCTACGCAGGCAAGGCTCTACCGCGAGTTGACAGGCGACAAATCGTACGAAAAAATGGAGGCCGCACTTATCGACTGGCTTTTCGGATGCAATCCCTGGGGAACCAGCATGATCTGTGGCTTACCCGAGGGCGGAGACAACCCGCAACACCCCCACTCTTCCATTACGGTTTTGATGAACCAGACAACCACCGGAGGCCTGGTGGATGGCCCCGTTTACAGTTACATCTACGAAAGCTTGAGAGGCATACAGCTAACCAAAGAATATGTGTACGCCAATTACCAGAACGGCAAACCCGTTTACCACGACGATATTGGCGACTACTCATCCAACGAGCCAACCATGGATGGTACAGCCAGCCTGAGTTTTGTACTTTCTTCGCTCGAAGCTGAAGGACAAAAAGACAAAGACTTAACCAACTGCATAAAAGATAAGGAAGGTGCTATCATACGCATGGACACTACCCTGAACAGTGTTTACCTGATATTCTCAGCTCACGATTTTAACGATGGTGGTGAGACAATCGCCAATACCCTAAAACAACGCAATTTAAAAGCATCCTTCTTCTTTACGGGAAGTTTTTACGACAATCCTTCCAACAAAAGTCTGATCAGTCAGTTGATCCAGAATGGACATTACCTGGGCGCACATTCCGACAAGCATTTATTATACGCGGACTGGAACCGACGTGATTCGTTGCTACTTAGCCGCGATGAATTTGAATCGGACTTAACCGCCAACTACCGCAAAATGGAAAAAGCAGGCATAG
>JBKDZK010000710.1:0-4697 GCA_047971205.1 Draconibacterium sp. | reverse complement strand
TCTCTTTTGTTGTATTTCGTTTTTCGGATGCGCCGAGAAAGGAACAGACGAGAAAAAAATAAGCAATGTTACGTCAAAAGAGGTGATCGTACAAGCCCTGGCGGGAACCGATGAGTTGGGTAGAATCTTACCGCTGAACGAGAATGTTGGAAATCCAAAATTCAATCGTCAGGTCGGAATCTTCTACTTTCTGTGGCAGGGCGATAAAGGCTCGCCAACTTCTGAAAAGTACTGGGATTTAACCGAGATTGTTCCGAACCACCCGGAAGTTTTGGAAGATGTTACTCATCCGCAATGGGGATCAACGAATTATGGCGGGTATTATTTCTGGGGTAAGCCTATCTACGGTTATTACCGGGGCGACGACTACTGGATGCATTTGCGCAGTATGCAACTGCTGGCCGACGCACAGGTCGATTTCCTGGTCCTTGATGCCACCAATACCCTGATTTATCCTGAACAGTCGGAAGCATTAATGCAGGCCATTGAAGACATTCAGGCACAGGGGATAAAAGCGCCCCGGATTGTGTATTACACGAATACCGCTTCGGGCAATACCATGCAGAATATTTACAATACTTTTTATAAAACGGGAGCGCCGCATTATCACCCGTCAACCTGGTATTATCTGGATGAAAAACCGTTGATCGTCGGAATATCAGATGAAGCCGCCGGAAAAGATTACGCATCGTTTTTTACCTTCCGCGAATCACAATGGCCCAACGTTCCTGTGTTAACCAATGGCTGGCCCTGGATCGAATTCAAACGTCCTCAGGAGGTTTATATCAACAAAAAGGGTGACAAGGAAATCATCAATGTATCGGTTGCACAGCACCCCGACGTGCCTGCAGGAATGGGAGGTTCGGCTTTCTACCGAAATAAAAATAACTGGGGCCGCAGCTACCGGAATGGTTCTCCGGGAAATCCTGAACAGGATATTCGTTACGGCTACAATGCACAGGAACAATGGGATTTTGCGCTCAACGAAGATCCTCCGTTTATTTTTATTACCGGTTGGAACGAGTGGATAGCCGGAAGATGGCCCAGCCCGGATGGCAATCCAAAGCACTCCTTTTTCTGCGATCAGGCCAGTCCTGAATACAGCCGCGATATTGAACCTACCCGGTCTGCCGGATTAAACGATAACTACTACATGCAAATGGTGGCCAACATTCGCCGTTACAAGGGAGTTGCATTCTTACCGCAATCGGAGGAACCAAAAACCATCCGTAAAATGGAAGATTGGGATGATGTGGCTCAGGTATATGTCGATTATACAGGCGACACAAAAGAACGTAATCATCCCGGAGCAGAATCGAGCCCGGAACGGATGTATACCAATGCAACGGGCCGCAACGATTTTTCCAGGATGAAAGTGGGTAGCGACGATCAAACGATTTTCTTTTTGGCACAAACCAGCGAAGCAATTACCGGCGAAAAGACAAGTAATTGGATGAATCTTTATATCGATACCGACAGAAATGCAAAAACCGGTTGGCTCGGTTATGATTTTCGCGTTGCTGAAGGAAATCAATTGCAGCAGTACGCTAATGGAGCGTGGGAGAATGCAACGAAAATTGATGTGGAGACGGATAAAAACAAGCTGATGTATTCCATTCCGCTTAAGCTGATTAAGCTCGGAAACAAACTCAATATTGAATTTAAGTGGTCGGATAACATGCAGGATGAAACCGATCCTTTGGACTGGTATGTGAACGGAGATGTGGCACCGGGCGGACGTTTTAATTTTATTTATATCCTTGAAAATGAATAATAAAGAAAGAAAATTACAGTATTGCCTTTTAATTGTTTCCATTTTGCTTTTTTCTGCCTGTGCGAAAGAGCAGGCCCATTTTAAAGTGGAGGAACTGCGGTGTTGCAAGCTGGTTAATCCCGAGGGGATTGAAAGCCCTTTGTTGGGATGGAAAATCAAAACACAGGAGCAGGGACTGGTTCAAAGCGCCTGGGAAATCCAGATCGCCAGTTCTGCGGAATTGTTGCAAAAAGGGAAAGCCGATGTGTGGAATTCAGGAAAACAACTGTCGGATCAGCAATTTGATATCATTCCAGAGGGGATAGCTTTCGAGGAAACCGGAAAATATTTCTGGCGGGTACGCATCTGGGATGGAAACGGTTCGATAAGTTCCTGGAGCGAACCGGCCAGCTTCTCGATTGGCTTGCTGAGTGAAGCGTCCTGGACAGGCAAATGGATTAGCTATCCGTATTCAAAAGAGCGGCCTTTGCCTTATTTCAGAAAAACCTTTCAAACCGGTGCCGCGCAAGATGCTGCAGTAGAAAGAGCCACCTTGTATTTTTGCGGGCTGGGTGCCGGAGAACTTTACCTGAACGGCCAGCTGGTGGATTCAACGCGGTTTTTAGATCCGGCTCAAACCAATTACGAACAATATGCCTTATACAGTACATTTGATGTAACGTCGCTGCTTGAAAAAGGAGATAACTGTTTGGGCGTAATGCTCGGAAACGGTTGGTTTACGCAGGATGCCGCCTGGAACGGAGCGCCGTTTAGTTACGGTCCGCCCATGATGAGAGCACAGTTGGTGGTTTTCTACAACGACGGATCGAAAGACATTATCGCCAGCGACGAAAGCTGGACATGGCACGAAGAGCCCGTACAAAAAACAAACATTTACCTGGGCGAATCGTACGATGCCCGCAATGAAATCAAGGGCTGGAGTACAGCCGGTTTTCAGGCTGAAGACTGGCAGCCGGCGCAATTGGTTGAAAAATCCGCTCCACCTGTATTAAAAGCGCAACTGATACATCCGATTCGGAAAAAAGAAGTCATTCAGGCCGTAGATATGTGGCAGGATGCATCGGGGAACTGGTTTTTCGATTTTGGTGTGAATGCTGCCGGAGTGGTTCTGTTGAAGGCAGAGCAGCCGGCGGGAACGAATCTCAATATTAAAATGGCAGAGGAGCCCAGGAAAGATGGCGGGCTTGATTATTCTACCCTTGGATGGATTCATCACGGAAAAATATTTGAGTACGAGTACGTTTGCAAAGGTGAAGGAATGGAGAGCTGGAGTCCACGTTTTGCGTATCACGGATTTCGCTATGCCGAACTGAGTGGTTTTACGGGAAAGCCGGACTTGTCGACACTGAGCCTGGTGGTGGTGCACAGCGATGTGGAAAATACCGGTTCTTTTGAGTGTTCTGAACCACAGATCAACCGCTTGCACGAACTGGCCATGCGCACAGTATTTGGCAATTTACACGGGATCCCAACCGATTGTCCCGACCGTGAGAAATGTGGATGGCTGGGCGATTCGCATGCCTATGTAAAGATGGCGAACGTCAATCTGCAAATGAATAATTTCTGGGAAAAATACCTCGAAGATATTCGCTCGGGAGCTAATCCGAAAGAAGAAAAAACGTTGTTTCACGAACGATTTAATACCACTTTTTATTTTACCGAAAAACCTTCAGGATTGCCTTATATGATTGCTCCCGGCAAACGGCTTTGCGGCGTGGCTTCGCCCGATTGGGGAACGGCGCTCGTTCAGCTGCCGTGGTGGTTGTATGTTTACTACGGCACCAAAGCTGTTCTTGAAGATTATTATCCCGACATGAAAACGTGGACCGATCATGTAGCAAGCCTGGCTTCCAATCCCGAACGAACATCGAAATACAACAAGCAAACCAAGCATATTGTCTACCAGGGCCTGGGCGACTGGTGTCCTCCCGGTGGCAATGAAATGATGGATACACCGATTGAATTTACATCAACGGCTTTTCACTACCTCGATGTTTGTATCGTTGAGCAGACTGCGCGTTTACTGGGTTTTACTGCTGATGCAGAGAAGTATGCCAGTCTGAAAGAAGCAATTGCCGGCGAAATGGTGGAAACGATGTACAATGCGTCAGAAAAAACATTTGGCAGCCAGACCGCTGACGTGATGGCGCTTGATTTTGGACTTGTTCCTGCGGACGAGGAGGAAGCGGTAGCCCAGGCGGTGGTGCGCAATATGACTGAAAAGCACGATGGTTTTATGAACTGCGGAATATTCGGAATCGGCCGCGTGGGTAGCATGCTGGCGCGTTACGGACAAGCTGAAGCTGCCTTTAAAATGTTTACAAAAACCGGTGAAAACAGTTTTGCCCGAATGTGGGATAAAGCAGGCGCAACATCGCTGTGGGAAACGCTTCCGGTAAGTGAGGCCAGCGAAGAAAGTGGCCGGGAGGCTTCACACAACCATCCGATGCAGGCGGGATACGACATTTGTTTTTATGAAGACATGGCCGGCATTCGTCCCGATGCTTCCGCTTACAAAGTGATTCGCTTCGAACCCTTGTTTATGGATTGGATGGACTGGGCCAAAGCAAGCATTGAATCGCCCTATGGTAGCATTGTCAGCGATTGGAAACACCTGGCGAGCGAAGTGGAATGGAACCTTCAGATTCCGGCCAATTCATCGGGAATTGTCGCTTTGCCGAATGGCAAGAAACTGAGCGTCAACGGTGCGCCCTTGGATGAAAATATCTTTACGGTAGCAGAGAAAAAAGACTCAAAAACTTTTTATCATTTTCCATCCGGCAGCTTTCAGATTCGGTTAAGTGAATAAAGAAAATTCTTGAAGTTGACTATCCCCGTGGCAGAGCCAAGGAGTATTACGCCAACTTCATTTCAGCTAAATCGCTGAAAACCGAATTTTCTTTATTTCACCCCTCTGTCAGCC
>JBKDZK010000709.1:0-6049 GCA_047971205.1 Draconibacterium sp. | reverse complement strand
CTTTCGACAGTTCCTTCAACTTCTTATAACTCACTTTAACCAGCAGAACGATCGGGTTGTGTTCGCATTCTTCCCAGATTTTAGGGTCCACATACCGAAAAAGCTCGCGAGCTTCGGTGTTCCAAACCCACCAAAAGTTTTTCGAGAGCACCCTCAAGGGCTCAAGGTCTGCCGGCAAATCAGATTCTACACTGATCTTTTTCCAAACCGGATCTTCAATCGCCGGTGTTTGGATATATCGTACTTCGTTTGTCTTCATCTTGTAATATTTTATTTAAATTGGGCAGAGGATATTTAACCCTTATTCTGCAATATTTCTTATCATTAATGTTTTGTAACATATTATTTCACACGTTAAAAATAATTTTTCAATTTTATTAATTGTTTTCTTTTCAGTTATAATCAACTTAATTTAACATAAAAACCAGCCTTGTTTATTTCTTGCGGATAACCTTTGATTTTTTTGCTTTCTGAAGATGCTGGATATCAGCCTCCAATTTTTTTAACCTTTCATCCTTTTCCTTAATAATGTGCTGCAACATGGCTATTTCGCTTTCCGTATCGTTCTCGGGGACCACTGCATTCAACCTGATCTTAAAATCACTTAAGATGTTCATGTAATTGATGAAGGCACCATACGGAGAATCAAACGGATTTTCTGATCGATTAACACGCCCATCGGAAGAATGTTTAGTTGACATATAGTAAAAATGGTCGCTCTCCTGCAGGTAGTTCCAGTCTTTAATGAGGTCATCGTCCGTGCATCGTTGCATGCGTTTGCCTAACTCATAGAGTTTGTTAAAGGCTTCTTTCTGAACGTTATTTCCCAACCAGGCAGTAAGGTCCCGTTCCTCGTCGGCCCAGGAAATAGCTTCGGGAACATGAACCGCAGAAACAGGCTGCAACTGCTCAACCACCTGGGTGGGCGTGGCAAATTGAAGGTGCGGGTTTTCCGAAACTTTCGTCACAAAACTTTCCAGAAAATTGAAGATTCCGCTTTCTGCTGCTTGTCGTTCGCCAAACGATTCGTAACTCAGAAATAAATTCACCACTTCTTCTTTCTCTTCCAGGCGCTCCAGCCAACCGATAAACTTATCGGCCGTTAAAGGATGCTCCGACCAGTTTCCGTTGGAGAAGCGAAACGCTATGTCGTCGCTGAGTTTAAAGTTGCGCATCAATACCTTTAGACGCGGGTTAATGGCATTCACGTACAGGAAATCGGGGCTCTTCCACCCCAGCACCTGTTTCGCGCCTTCGGTTAGCATTCCCAAGAAACCCATCCCGGCAATTTCTGCTCCGATCTCATCCGAATAAATCATCTCGGTGTTGCGAAAAATACGTGGTTTTTGCCCGAACAAACCAAATATACGCTCGTCGTGCAAACGGATCTGCTCCTTAAAAATATCGGGATTTTTCAGCGATGACAACGAATGCGAATAAGTCTCCGACAAAAACTCGACGCAACCGGTTTTTGCCAGTTTTTTAAATGAATCGATCACTTCGGGTGCATACAATTCAAACTGCTCCAGTGCAGTTCCGGTGATCGAAAAGGCTACCTTAAATTTTCCTTCCATCCGGTCGATCAGGTCGAGGATGAGTTTATTGGCCGGCAAATAGCACTTATCGGCTATTTTCCGCATTATCGTATCGTTTGAATAATCGTCGTAATAATAGTGGTCGTTACCGATGTCAAAGAACCGGTAGCGCCGGTGCCTGAACGGTTGATGGACCTGAAAAAACAAACAAACTGATTTCGTCATCTTAAAATTGTTTATTCATTGTTGTAACTCATCCCTCTGTCTGCCGACAGCTTCGGACTTGTTTCATTCCCTAATCACTAATTCTGAAACACTACACTATCGTATACCTTTTTAACATCCAGGGCTGAGTTGACCCATTTTAATTCTCCAACTTCGTTGCGCCCTTCTTTTTTGAAGTGGGCCGACAGCGAAGAATAGCTCAAAATCCCATGAATGGAATCTGCCATGGCAAACGTATCCCAGAAATCAACTTTTATCACATTTTCCAACACTTCGGCCACTCCCGACTGATTGGAAATAATCACCGGCACATCCAGTTGCATTGCTTCGAGCGGCACAATCCCAAAGGGCTCCGAAACCGAAGGCATTACAAAAACATCGGTCATCCGGAAGAGGTTGCCAACGTCGCTTCCTCTTAAAAAGCCGGTAAAATGAAAACGGTCAGCAATTCCCAGCTGTGCCGCCCGGGCGATCATCGCATCCAGCATATCGCCGCTTCCGGCCATTACAAAACGTACATTTTTCATTTTCTTCAGCACCAGGCCAGCAGCCTCAATAAAATACTCGGGGCCTTTTTGCATGGTAACGCGCCCCAGGAAAGTAACCACTTTTTCATCTACGCCTTTTGGCGGCAATGCTCCGGGATCGTCATCCACCGGCTCAACGGCATTGTAAACCGTTACCACCTTATCGGGCGAAATCCCGTATTTATTGATAACCGTGTCGCGGGTAAGGTTGCTTACCGTGATTATTTTATCGGCAGCCTCCATCCCTTCGCGCTCCACGGCATAAACACCGGGGTTTACACTTCCCCCGCTCCGGTCGAAGTCGGTAGCATGCACATGCACCACCAACGGTTTCCCGCTGATTCGCTTGGCTGCTATTCCGGCGGGATAAGCCAGCCAGTCGTGGGCATGAATGATATCAAAATGATTTTGCCGGGCGATGAACCCCGCCACCACGGCATAGTTTTTAATCTCCTGCATTAGTCCGGCACCGTAGCTTCCGCTAAAATCAATTTTCAAACCTTCGTTGGTTTCAATAAAGCGGGTGTTCCGGGGATATTTTTCGTTTTTGAGCTTCCAGAAGTCTTCTTCGCTCACATAAGGAACGATCAGAGAATCCACTTCCAGGTAATTCATTGATTTATCTGCTTCCTGAAAATAAAAGTCTTTTGTGGCAATGGGGATGTTATTGGCTCCAATCAGTTTCATCACCGACTGATCTTCATCGCCAAAAGCCTTTGGAACTACAAAGGTTACCTCCACATCGTTAATTTCTGCCAGTCCTTTGGTTAATCCATAACATGCTGTTCCCAGTCCTCCTGAAATATGCGGTGGAAATTCCCAACCAAACATCAATACCTTCATGTGTAACGCTTTTTAAAGTTTTCAATGGCAACCAGGCTTTCCAACAAATGTGCCTGTACTTTACGTTTCAACAATTCTGCTCCAATTTTCTCCTCTCTACATTCTTCCTCCCAAATTAACCAGGCGTTATTGTTTACTTTTTTATTCCCCTTATTACTCGTGGTAGTTCCGAATCTGCTTCATGGCGTACGACACACCTGCCACACTCCAGGCCTGCGAAATGGCTCCTTTCCCCTGATGCGGCGGATTTCCTTCGTACATCTCGGAAACGGTTCCCACACAGTGCTGTGTCATCTCTTCTTCAAAACTTTCCAATATTTGTTTTACGAAGGGCAGCCCGCCTTTTTTATGAATCTTCAAATAACCCTCCACAAAAAACGGCAGTAACCAGGGCCAAACCGCTCCCATATGTATGGCCGACTCTCTTTCCTGCGGATTTCCCTTCACACTTCCCTTGTACCGCAAATGATCGGGCGACAGGGACCGCAAACCCCGGTTTGTCAGCAATTTCTTTTTGGCCACACTCAACACCTGCTTTTGCTGTTCCTTGTTAAGCGGCGTGTAATCCAGGGCCACCGCAATTACCATGTTGGGCCGCACCGACCAGTCGGGTACGCCGTCTTTCACCACATCGGCCAAAGACCCATGCCCTTCGCTCCAGAAAGCGTTTAAAAATGAATGCGCCACTTTTTCTACCATGTCTTTCCATTCATCGATAAATTCGTGGTCGCCCGCCATATCTGCCAAATCGAGCGCAAAACAAATGGCATTGAACCACAGCGCGTTGACTTCAACTGCCACTCCGGCACGCTGAACCACCGGCTTTCCGTTCACATAAGAATCCATCCAGGTTAATGCAATGTCCTCTTTTTCAGCCTCAATCAAACCGTCCTTGTTCATTCCGATGTAACCGAGCTTCGATTCTTTATAAGCGGAAAGAATCCGTTTAATCGCGGGGCCATAGGTTTTCCAGGCAATGGCCGGTTTGCCTTTTGTTTTGTAACAATGCTGAACCCCCCAGATAAACCACAACGAAGTATCCGCCGAATCATAGGTCAATTCTTTGCTTCCGATATGATCGGGAAAAAATCCGTCGTTAAAATATTTCAGGTACGAATCGAGTATGGTAGCGCACAGCTTTTCGTCTTTTAGCGATAAACACAGCCCTGGCAGCGAAATAAAGGTTTGCCGCGTAATGCTTCCGTACCAGGGAAAACCGGCTACAATTTCTGCCGTATTCTTTTTATGAACGACAAATTGTTTGGCAGCATGTTCCAATGAGGTGGCGAAAGTTTCCCTGTCTGCTCTTTTTCTCGACTCGCGGGTAAAACGTTGTTTCAGGCCCAGTGGATTCGATTCTGTTAATCCGGCCGCAAACACCACCGACTCCCCTTTTTCCATGGGAAGTTCAAAATAACCCGGAACAAAAAGGTCTTCCAAATAATCGTATCCACGGTTCAGCTCTTTGAGGTATTCGATGTTATAATACCAATCGGGTACCGGCACAAAATCGGCCTTTTTGCTTGTTTGCAGATAAAGATTGGGATATCCGTCGTACAGGCGCGTGGCTATTCCGTTTTCGATATTTTCGAATTTGGTATTCACAAACAGGTTTGCCTTGCTCAGCGCATGAATATTCCGGAAAGCCAAAAAAGGTTTTAAGTGCAAAGTGGTTGCCGAGCGCGCTTCTTCCAGCGTGTAACGAATCAGCACCTGTTCTTCCTTTTCAACCAGTAAACGCTCTTTTGTAATAACCACTCCGCCAACCCGGTACGTGATTTTCGGCACATTTCCAAAACTAAAATTCCGCATATACTTGTGTCCTTTGGGCTCATAACTTCCTCCCTGGTAACGGTGGATTGCGAGGTTAAACTCTGCCTCATTCTGAATCACCGTTTCATCAAGCGACGATAGCAACACGTGCTTTTCGCCCCCAAAATTTTCGATGGGGCTCACCAGTAATCCATGATATTTTCGGGTATTGCAGCCATTTAATGTGGTACACAGATACGATCCAGCCTTGTTGGTCCGAAGTATTTCGCGGTCTAACGAATACTCCAGATTTATAAGCTGCTCCTGATCAAAACTAAGGTAATGCATAACAAAACTTAATTACGATTTGAGATAAATTGGTTTAGAAAGTTATGGAGAATGAGCGAACACTCATAAACAAATGTACATGAATTATATTATTTTCATCCCCCCTTTTGTTCCAATTCCCTTAAATGCCGGATAAAATATTCTTTTTCTAACTTTAAGTTAAGATAGGAATATTCCTTTTCCAGTTCCTGGGTCATTTTCAGGAACTTGTTTAAAAAAACGGCAAACTCTTGCGAACGTTTGTTTACTGGCCGATGCTGCATGGCATTCACCAGTTTTTGAATTTTCACGGCTGCTTTTCGGCTCTCTGCATCAATCAGGCTTTCCTCAAAAACCGACCAGATATGATCGACAGCCACTTCGGTGAGGTGCAACATGTCTTCGGCATAAAAGCGGTAATCGCGCAGTTCATCCATCACTATTTCGTACGAAGGAAAATAAAAGCACTTATCCGGAAATCGCTTTACCAACTCGTCGATTGCAAGGATCAGCGCTGCCTTGCTTCGCTGGTTTTCGATGGCCCCGTCTTTCCAGTGGCGAATGGGGCTAACTGTAAATACGATTTTAATTTCTGGATTTTGTGCCCACAACCGGGGCAGGAGCCCGGTGTAAACACCCACGATTTCGTGAACCGACAAACGTTCGCGAACAAACTTCGATGCCGGGACTTTGTGGCAATTGGCCACCACCTCCCCGCTTTCTTTGTAGCGGTAAATCCGGGCTGTGCCAAAGGTCAGGAAAAGAAAATCAGCCTGCCGCAACCAGTTGGATGAAAAAGCGATCCGTGCATTGATATGCTCCAGCGCTTCCGCCTGATCA
>JBKDZK010000708.1:0-4667 GCA_047971205.1 Draconibacterium sp. | reverse complement strand
TGGCGTTTGCTTTAAAATATCGGGAAGTGGTGTGGTAATACAGTATTTTGAAATGTTGTTAAATGTAACATCAATTAAATCGTTATGATAAGGTTGTGGATTAACCCCGGCCAAAAAACGGTCAAAACAGTTTAACCGTTGCCTTGTAGTGGAACACGAATACATATTTTGCCACAAAGGAAGAAACACAGGGCCGGAAAGATGGATGATTATCTCCGGCGAATGGGACATATCTATATTGAATACCGACGACATGACAGAAGGGTGACAGGTAACAATGAATGTATCAAGCCCGCCCGAGATTTTTTGCAATTCTAATGGTGTTTCACAGTGCTGCTACATTATCACTATTATTTTTAAACCGGTGAATAATTTTTTCAAATTAGGCATTTCAGCAAATCTTGTTTAATGTAGTACCTAACCTTCACAAGCCAGAAAAGATTGATGATAGATGGAAAAATGCACGTATATTATTGATCAAACAATGTATCCTTTACCAATTTGGGTTCCTGAAAGGAAGATTCAGGAGCAACTCTCCTTTTACCCCGATGCTCTTCTGGTCATCCGAATTTGAATCGAACTGGACAGAAAGGTTAGGGAGCCAATTATGATTCTGAACCGAGATAGTTACATAATCGTGATGGCTTCCTTCAATATCAAGGTTCTCGCTATATCTTTTTTCAGGAAAATCCAAAAGTTGATATTCTGTAGGTATCGAAAATGTGCAGGTGCCTGAATATTCTGTATTGTCCGGACTCACTTCGCGAACTTTTAAAATTACCGTACATTTAATTGAATTTGAGTTTTCTTTTTTTACAGACAATGTTACAACCACATTTGTTTCCCTGTTACTTTTCGAATATATATCATCATCTCCTGTTCCCTGATGTTTGGTAAACCCGGTTTTGCAAAAATCGTAGTTAATTGTCTGGTATAACGGGGTATCATCGGTTGGTATTCCTTTTTCCAATATAAGGCTGTTGCGGGCGGATTTTATTTTTTCCCTGACTTCAGGATTAGAAACAAGCTCATAAACAGGCAGAACACATCCAGGGTAGAACTCCATAAATACCTGGTTGTCTTCGGTTATACTTTCCTGCCATGTTTTTAGGTCGGCCCAGGAAGTAATGGTAGATGGGTTCCCACCGCGTGCAGTAACAGCAGAATAAACCGTAGATGTTTCGAAGGATTTTTGGTATTTTGAATCAACATCGACCGAACCACCGGCCGAACCATATACCGAATGGTATGAAGCCTCTGCATAAGCGCCAATGTTTGTTCCGTCAGAGGAAGCTGTTTTTTTTGCCGAAAAGTTATAGTCAGCCCGGCCCCCCCACATTCCTCCTAACAAAACATCAGTTCCGTATTTTTTTAAGAAGTCTTCAGGTTTTAGTGTTCCTGCATCCGCAACAAACTCTGGTTTTACAAATCTCCGCAATGAATCCATATTAAGGCTGATTTTCTTGTCGATAAGAAAAGCCGACTTTATTTGTTTCGACGACTTAGTTGCAAAAGAATAGGCCGAACTACCTGTTTTATCAGATTGGTAATTGGTTTTTATTTCACCGCTAAACCCACCATAGGCGGCCTCAACACCGGCATAAACAGATAATTCGTTCTGGTATTGGCTTAACGTAGAGCCCGAAACTGCTTTATTTTCACCCGAATACTGGTTTGAATCCAGATGGATTACAAGCCTATCAAGCAATTGGGTATAATTAAGAATGGGAGACATAATACTGAACGAGTTGGCATATCTTCCGGTAATATCATAACCTTTCCCTATCACTTCACTGACCCTTGCTGATACAGGAGTGATTGCCAAGAGCGGTGAAGTTGTGATAAATGAGTCAACTTCACTGAATGCTATTCCTTTACTATTAGAGGCAAACGCCTTGTAATAATATTGTGTTGATGAGAAAAGGCTATCAACCTCTTCGGTGAAGACACCTATTTCTGTTATTTCATCCAGTTTTATCACTGTACTATCAGTAAGTTCCTTGTTCTCAGAAACAATAAACCCGTATGCTGATATTTTACCCCAGCAATTGTCTGTAATTTCACCGGTTAGTGTTGCCGACTCAAGAGAAACTTCCGCCAAAGCACTAATTTTCACCACCGGAACTTTAACGTTGGCCGAATTTATGTTTGGGATAATCACAAACTGGTCGCCAAGGAAAAGCGTATCGCCCAGGGTAGAAATACGAAGGGTAACGTATTCTTTTGTAACGGCATCGCGCGCTTCGGTAGGATTGTCGAGGTTTTTAATCTGCCCGTTGGCATAATTCAGGTTGCGGACAACATCCGACAGGTTTTGTTTTTCTTCAATAACATTTTCAGCAGTTGTGGCACAAAGGGCAAACGGTACGCTTAAAATCTCAGAAGTTCCGGAGATGGCGTAATTAGCCCCTCCTTCGATATCCACTTCCGATTTCAGAAAGTAAGGGCCTTCTCCCCAGTAGATATCAGAGAAATCTGAGGATGAATTCCCCGTGCCAATTTGGATAGAAACCAATCCATTGGCATTGGTAACGGGCGTTTGTGTTTCCTCATAAACAATCGATCCGTTTTCTGAACCTTTCAGAATACTAATTCTTATTCCTATACTTTTACCGGAAACAAGTTTATCAGAGGCATCGCGTATAACGGCCTGGTAACTCATTTTTTCGGGGGCTTGAGCGAATATTGATGAGCTGATGAGCAGATTGGCTAATGTGATGATTAACGCTGCTCTTAATTTGTATATTTTTCTTTTCATACCAACTAATTCTTAATGATTTTAAATTCTTTAATTGATTTGTTCCCGGAAATTACTCTTACAAAATAGGTTGACGGCACATAATTGCTCATGTTGATTTGAGTCTGGTTTCCGGTAAGTTTTTCGCTTTGCAAAAGTTTTCCGTTCATGTTGTATAGTTGAAAGCTTAGGTCTTTCAACCTTTCACTTTCTACTTTCAGCTGTAAATAATCGGTAGTTGGGTTTGGGTATGCCGAAACCGAAAGCCTGATGCCTTTGGCTTCTTCTATCGCTGTTACTACCGAAATTTCGTAGGGCTGCTGTACGCCCTGTGCCACCGAACCGCTTGTGCCGGTGTGGGTGGTGTAAACAACCTGCCCTACGGAGTAGCTTGCCGAACCTCCGCTGCCCAAAGCATCTCCGCCTGTGGCGTTAACGCTGGTTTGTGCCGTGGCAGTTGAAAGGAAAAAGGTTAAAGTTACAAGTGTTGCCACTCCTAAACTTTTTACCCTGTCAAGTTTCCCAACAGAGTAAACTTTCCACTTCCTACTTTCCACTCTTTGTTTGTGTCGCATTTTTGACCTCCTTTTTTAATGATGGATATTCATTCAATGTCGTTTAGTTTAGGAAACCCAAATTCCAATTTACCCCTAAATCCCCTACAGGGGACTTGCTCTGCTCCCCTTCAGGGGCCGGGGGTAAAATAACGGCAATGCTTAACTAAACGACATTGGATATTCATTTTATATCATAGGTGGACAAGGGTTGCTGAACTCCTTCCGAAACTGTCCCTGAAACAGAACTATATTTACTAAACGACAATTGGCCAACGGCCAAAATGACATAAAAAATCAGTTTTTTAATATTCCTGGCTATTTCAGACATAATTTTATATAAATATTACATGACATATATATTATAGACACAAGTCTCTTTTTACAATTAAAATGGCCGTTAATCCAACTCAAAAATATATTTTTATCTTTTGATAATTTTTACCATTTGTTAAAAAATGAAAGAATCACTATGGGGGAAAATAATCAATACCGGTATTTCGAAAACCTCAGGAAACTAATGCTTGGCAGGGTTTTTATTGACGAAGGGGAATGGGAAGAATTTTGTAAAGGACTGGTCTTAATAAATGTTAAGAAAAAGAAGCAGATACTTGCGCCTGGCCAGGTCGAGAATTCAGCCCGTTTAATTATTAACGGAATTGTGAAAATTATTCATTACGAGCCACAACCTTATGTTTTTGATTTCAGAATAAATAATGATTTTCTTGGCGATGTGGTTTCGCTTACCGGTAAAACCAGGTCTGCATTTTCGTTTGAAACAATTACCGACTGCCAATTGATTGAAACAAATTATCAAAACTTAATGGGACAGAATAGCAAAATCGCTCAGTCATTTTCATTGCTTGTTATTGACTACTTGAACAGGGGACACAGGCGCTCATCGTTTTTACATATTGAAAATGCCGAAAAACGATACAGCAAATTTCTTCATTTACACCCCGATATTGTCAAGTATGCCAAACAATCAGATATTGCTTCATACCTCGATATAACCACACAAAGCCTTAGCCGGATTAGAAGAAAGATATTGACACAAACGCCCAGATGAAATGAGGGCATGTTTACACATTCAACACTTGGGGATTCCAATGATAGGTTGCGGATTAATCCTGTCCAAAAACCGGTGAAGATCAGCGTATAAAGGAGCCGTAAGGTAAGGTTGTATTTTGAAATGAAAAACCAGCGCGGCATCCCCACGGGGCACAAACTTATCTTCTATTTGAGCACCGGCAGGCGAGCGGATGGTTTCAAATTGTTTTACAAGCCACGAAACAGTTTTTTCTGGTTTATGAAATTCGGCTTTAAGCATGTCCATTAAAGTTCTTTTTACAAAAATAACACGTTCCATATTTAAA